>JAYSPY010000047.1:0-9679 GCA_043721855.1 Pseudorhodobacter sp. | reverse complement strand
GTCGGGGCCGTCTGCGACCTGTTCCTACCGCAGGAATGCCGAAACTACTTCATCGCAGCAGGATATGGAACATATTGAAAGCGACTTGCTCTAGGGGGGCCTTCTGCCCCCCTCGGCCTGCGGCCTCACCCCCCTGAGGATATTTTCGCCAAGATGAAATCGGTCATGCGTGAATGGCCCCATCGCCGCAGGCGAGGGCGGCTTCACGAACTGCTTCACTATATGTGGGGTGAGCGTGGCAGGTGAGGGCCACATCTTGTGCTGATGCGCCAAACTCCATGGCAACGCAAATCTCGTGGATCAAGTCCCCTGCCATCGGGCCGATGATGTGTGCGCCAAGGATGCGGTCGGTGGCGGCATCGGCCAGGATTTTGACGAAGCCGTCGCCCTGGAAAACCGCCTTGGCGCGGGCGTTGCCCATGAAGCTGAACTTGCCGAGCTTGTAGGCGCGGCCTTCGGATTTCAGCTGTTCTTCTGTGGCACCAACGCTGGATACCTCTGGCGTGGTGTATATCACGCCGGGGATTACCGCGTAGTTAACATGGCCGGATTTGCCCGCCATAATCTCGGCCAGAGCCATGCCTTCGTCTTCGGCCTTGTGGGCCAGCATTGGGCCTGCGATGGCGTCGCCGATGGCGTATAAGCCTTTGATATTTGTGGCGAAATGCGCGTCGGTTTTGATCTGGCCGCGGGGGAGGATTTCGACGCCCAAGGACTCGAGGCCGAGGCCGGAAATATAGGGTTTGCGGCCGGTGGCTATGAGGACTGTCTCAGCCTCAATCGTGGTTTCCGCGTCGGTTTTGCGCAGTTTGTAGGTGATGGATGCTTTGCCTTTGGCGGCTGCGGCACTTTGCACGGCGGCACCAAGGATGAACTTAAGCCCTTGTTTTGCAAGGATACGTTGGAAGGTTTTGGCAACATCGGCGTCCATGCCGGGGGTGATGGCGTCGAGGTATTCGATCACCGTTACCGCTGTACCCAAGCGGGCGTAGACGGAGCCCATTTCCAAGCCGATGACACCTGCGCCGATGACGACCATGGATTTAGGGATTTTGCCAAGGGTCAGCGCACCTGTGGAGGTGACAATTGTTTTCTCATCAACCGTGACGCCGGGGAGGGTTGATGCTTCGGAACCCGTTGCGATTACTATGTTTTTGGCAAGGTGCGTATCGTCGCCGACCTTGACTTGGCCGGGGGCGGGAATGGTGGCCCAGCCTTTCAGCCAGGTGATCTTGTTCTTTTTGAACAGGAATTCGATGCCCTTGGTATTGCCGGATACGACATCATCCTTGTAGGCCTGCATGCGTGCCCAATCGACCTTTGGCGCGCCGCCCATCAGGCCCATTTTTTCATGGTTTTCATGGACTTCGTGTAATTGGTGGGTGGCGTGCAGCAGGGCTTTTGACGGGATGCAACCGACGTTCAGGCAGGTGCCGCCAAGGGTTTCGCGGCCTTCCACTACGGCGACGTTCAAGCCCAGCTGGGCGGCGCGAATGGCGCAGACATAGCCGCCGGGGCCGGAGCCGATGATGATTGCGTCGAAGTTGGCCATGCGAGGTTTTCCTTTGGAATTGCCATCTTTATTACGTCTTCTTTCCGTCTACATAGCGTCTCTGCGGGCGCTTGGTTACCGAAATCAGATCAGGCTTGCGGTGATCATGGTGAAAGTGGCGAAGAAACGTATCGCCCAGATGGCGGAGCGCCACGGTTTCCACCCCAGCGCATAGGCGGGGACGTAAAGGATACGGGCGACAAGGTAGGTGTAGGCGGCGTTTTGGGTGGTGGGGGTGGACTGGTTGCCAAGGGTCACGACGACCACGGCGATGGTGAACAGGATCAGCGATTCGAAATGGTTGTTCAGCGCGCGCTGCAAGCGGCCGGTGAGGACGGACATCTGCCGCGACGGCGGCTTGTCACGGGGGCTGGTGGTGTAGCCGGGGGTAAGCTCGGCATTGGCGCGGATGGAGAAGGGGATGAATTGAGCGGCGAGGAGAATGGCGGCGAGGGCGAGGGTGGTGAGTTCGGGGGGCATGGGGCGAGGGTTATTCCTTCGTCCCGGCGGAGGCCGGGATTTTGCGGGTTAGTGGGGTCGAGGCCCCGGCCTGCGCCGGGGAGAACAGCGAGGTGTTGGCAGGTGCGCCTCCCCTCCCCCGCGTGGGGAGGGGTTGGGGGAGGGGGGTGGTGCGGGCGTGTTGAACAGGCCCCCCACCCCGGCCCTCCCCACGAGGGGGGAGGGGGGCGACGGGTTTGGATGGTGGGGTGGGTGCCGGCCCCGGCCTGCGCCGGGGAGAAGAGCGAGGTGTTGGCAGGTGCGCCTCCCCTCCCCCGCGTGGGGAGGGGTTGGGGGAGGGGGGGTGGTGCAGGGTTGGACAGGCCCCCCTCCCCATCCCTCCCCACGAGGGGGCCACGGGTATGGTAGGTGGGAGTCATGCAAAGTTACGCCCGCGCACTTAGAAAGCGCTTCTCTGGCATGTGCCCTTTAGCGCGAAATTGTCTAAATGGGTTGATTTGCACGAGTCGCCATCGCAAAACCATCCCGCAGAACTTCTAACGAATTCGCCTGATGTGCGATCTATAATCCAGACTGTTCCGCCCGTTTTTGAATTAGGATCATCGCGACCGATTGCAGTAATTTGTTGAGACGTAGTTTCGACGATGGGATAACTGCTCGGAAGGTCGTAAAGAATACCTCCTGCGATATCGATCTTAATAGCAAAAGATCCACCAGCGCTTGATTTGCATTGCAAGTCAAACGCTTCGGCAGATGCGACTGAGGAACACAGAGCGATTGCCGCGACAATTATCGCGACACGTATTGCAGATGTAATGTCCATCTTCTCACAAATCCATCAACAACCGCCGCGGATCTTCCAGCGCCTCTTTCACGCGCACGAGGAACGTCACGGCTCCTTTGCCGTCCACCACGCGGTGATCGTAGCTTAGCGCCAGATACATCATCGGGCGGATGACGATTTGGCCTGCGACCACAACCGGGCGGTCCTGGATTTTGTGCATGCCCAGGATGCCGGATTGTGGGGGGTTCAGGATGGGCGACGACATCAGGCTGCCGTAGACGCCGCCGTTGGAGATGGTGAAGGAGCCGCCCGCCATTTCGGCCATGGAAAGTTTGCCGTCGCGGGCGCGTAACCCTAGTTCAGTGATTTTCTTTTCAATCGCGGCGAAGCCCATCTGATCGGCGTCGCGCACCACGGGGACGACGAGGCCGGAGGGGGTGCCGACCGCCACGCCCATGTGGACGAAGTTTTTGTAGACCACATCGGTGCCGTCAATTTCGGCGTTCACTTCGGGGACTTCTTGCAGGGCATGGCAGCAGGCTTTGACGAAGAACGACATGAAGCCAAGCTTGACGCCGTGTTTTTTCTCGAACACGTCCTTGTATTCGGTGCGCAGGGCCATGATCGCCGACATGTCGACCTCGTTATAGGTGGTCAGCATAGCGGCGGTGTTTTGCGCGTCTTTCAGGCGGCGGGCGATGGTTTGGCGAAGCCTCGTCATCTTGACGCGTTCTTCGCGGGCGGCATCGTCGGCGGGGACGGGGGCGCGGGGGATGGCGGCGGCGGGGGCGGCCCCGGCCTGCGCCGGGGTAGCTATCGCTACCTGCGCCGGGGAGATTGCGGCGGCTGGGGTGGTTGCGGCCGCGGCCACGTCTTCCTTCATTACGCGGCCATCTTTGCCGGATGGGGTGACGGCATCGCGGGATAGGCCTGCCTCAGACATGGCTTTTTTGGCGGAGGGGGCGTCTTCGATGTCTTTTTTGGCTGCGGAGAAGGCCCCGGCCTGCGCCGGGGCGGCTGACGCCGCCTTCGCCGGGGCTGCGGTGGCAGTCGCGCCTTCGGTGATTTGCGCCAGCAGGGCCGATGCGGCGACGGTGGTGCCTTCGGCAGCGACAATTTCGGCGAGGACGCCGGCAACGGGGGAGGGCACGTCGAGGGAAACCTTGTCGGTTTCCAATTCGCACAGGATTTCATCTACCGCTACTGCGTCGCCTACCTTTTTGAACCAGGTGGCGACGGTGGCCTCGGTGACGCTTTCGCCAAGGGCGGGGACGCGGACTTCGGTGGTCATGATCAGTTTCCTTTGAAGGTCAGCGCGTCATTGATCAACGCTTCTTGTTGGGCTTTGTGTTTGCTGGCAAGGCCGGTGGCGGGCGAGGCAGAGGCATCGCGCCCGGCATAGGCGGCACGGGTGTGTTTGGCCCCGATGCGGGTGAGAACCCATTCAAGGTTCGGCTCGATATAGGTATATGCGCCTTGATTTTTGGGCTCTTCCTGACACCAGACGATTTCGGCCTGCTTGAAGCGTTCCAACTCCTTGATCAGCGACATCGCCGGGAAGGGGTGGAATTGTTCGACCCGCAGCAGGTAGATATCATTCTGGCCCCGCGCGTCGCGTTCGGCCAGCAGGTCGTAGTAGACCTTGCCGGAACAGATCACGACGCGTTTGATTTTTGCATCGGGTTTCAGGGTCACGGTGGAATGGCCCTGCTGGGCATCATCCCACAGCACGCGGTGAAAGCTGGAGCCGGTGGTGAAATCCGACGCGTCGGAGATGCACATCGGGTGGCGCAGCAGGGATTTCGGGGTCATCAGGATCAGCGGTTTGCGGAAATCGCGGTGAATCTGGCGGCGCAGGATGTGGAAATAGTTGGACGGGGTGGAGCAGTTGGCGACGATCCAGTTGTCATGCGCGGAGTTTTGCAAGAAGCGTTCCAGACGCGATGACGAATGTTCCGGGCCCTGGCCTTCGTAGCCGTGGGGCAAGAGACAAACGAGGCCGGACATGCGCAGCCATTTCGCCTCACCCGAGCAGATGAACTGATCGAACATGATCTGCGCGCCATTGGCGAAATCGCCAAACTGCGCTTCCCACATCACCAAGGCATTGGGTTCTGACAGCGAATAGCCGTATTCGAAGCCAAGGACCGCGTATTCCGACAGCATCGAGTCGATGACTTCGTAGCGGGCCTGACCTGCACGGATGTGGTTCAGCGGGTAATAGCGTTCTTCGGTCGATTGGTCGACAAAGGCGGAATGACGTTGGCTGAAGGTGCCACGGGTGCAATCCTGGCCAGACAGGCGGACGGGGAAGCCTTCGGTGGTGAGAGAGCCGAAGGCGAGGGCTTCGGCGGTGGCCCAATCGAAGCCTTTGCCGGTTTCGAACATTTTATTTTTGGCATCCAGCTGGCGGGTGACGGTCTTGTGCAGATCGAAACCCTCAGGCACGCGGGTCAGGGCCGTACCCACTTCAGCCATGGTTTCCGGCTTGATTGCGGTCTCGCCGCGCTGGTAATTGTCCATGTCTTTGGTACCGAGGTTTTTCCAGCGGCCATCCAGCCAATCGGCCTTGTTGGGTTTGTAGTCTTTGCCCGCTTCAAATTCTTCGTTCAGTTTGGCCTGGAAGGCGGCTTTCATATCTTCAATCTCGCCTTCGGGGATCAGCCCGTCGGCAACAAGACGTTCGGTGTATAGCTGCAAGGTGGTCTTTTGTTTGCGGATGCGGGTGTACATCGCGGGGTTGGTGAACATCGGCTCGTCGCCTTCGTTATGGCCAAAGCGGCGATAACAGAAGATATCAAGCACGGCGTCTTTGTGGAATTTCTGGCGGTATTCGATGGCAACGCGGGCGGCGTGAACAACCGCCTCGGGATCATCGCCGTTGACGTGGAAAATCGGCGCTTCGACCATCAGCGCGATGTCGGTGGGGTAGGGGCTTGATCGGCTGAATGACGGCGCGGTGGTGAAACCGATCTGGTTGTTCACGATGATATGGATGGTGCCCCCGGTGCGATGGCCGACAAGGCCCGACAGACCAAAACATTCGGCAACCACGCCCTGGCCCGCAAAGGCCGCGTCGCCGTGCAGCAGGATGGGCAGAACATGGGTGCGGTCTTTGTCGCCCAATTGTTCTTGCTTGGCGCGCACCTTGCCAAGCACAACCGGGTTCACTGCCTCAAGGTGGCTGGGATTGGCAGTCAGCGACAGGTGCACGGTGTTGCCATCAAAGGTGCGGTCGGAGGATGCGCCGAGATGGTATTTCACATCACCCGAGCCATCAACATCTTCGGGCTTGAAAGACCCGCCTTGAAATTCGTTGAAAATGGCGCGGTAGGGTTTCATCATCACGTTGGCCAGAACTGACAGGCGGCCCCGGTGTGGCATGCCGATGACGATATCGCGCACGCCCAGATTGCCACCGCGTTTGATGATCTGTTCCATCGCGGGGATCAGGCTTTCCGCGCCGTCCAACCCGAACCGCTTGGTGCCCATGTATTTGACGTGCAGGAATTTTTCATAGCCTTCCGCCTCGACCAGTTTGTTGAGGATGGCTTTTCGCCCTTCGCGGGTGAAGGCGATTTCTTTGCCGTAGCCTTCGATGCGTTCTTTCAGCCAAGCCGATTGTTCGGGGTCTGATATGTGCATGAATTGCAAAGCGAAAGTGCCGCAATAGGTGCGTTTCACGATTTCAATGATTTCACGCATGGAGGCGGTTTGCAGGCCCAGCACATTGTCGATGAAAATCGGGCGGTCCATGTCGGCGTCGGTAAAACCATAGGATTTCGGGTCAAGTTCCGGCTGGGTGTTGCGGTCGACCATGCCAAGCGGATCAAGATCGGCGGCGAGGTGGCCGCGGATGCGGTAGGCGCGGATGATCATGATGGCGCGGATGCTGTCTAGCACCGCACGCTGGATTTGCGCATCGGTGAGGGATACGCCTTGATCGGCGGCGCGTGCGACGATCTTTTCGCCAGCGGCGCGGGCGTCTTTGGCCGGGGCCATGATCGGCCATTCGCCTGTCATCGCGGCGGTCAGATCATCCACCGGCTGCGGCGGCCAATCGGCGCGCGCCCAAGACGGGCCAGCGGCCTGGCGTTTGGTATCCACTTCGGTATCGCCAAGCGCTTTGAAATAGGCGGCCCATCCGGCATCGACCGACGCAGGGTCTGCCGCATGGCGGGCGGCGAGCTGGTCGATATAGGCGGCATTCTGGCCGTCAAGGAACGTGGTGTTCGGGGATTGGTCGGTCATGGGGTTACCTGTTTAATAGGTGCCAAGTTTGCGGGCGATTTTGCGTTTCAGGCGACGCACGAAGACCTCGGTCGGGCCGGGGGGCGTGGCATTGGCGGTGGTGTCTTTTGCGGCCAAGGGTTTGGGGTCGTTGAGACTATAGCCAAAGCGCGTGAAATCTGCGGCGTAATAGTCTGCGATCAGCGCCATGCTGTTTTCTGACAGTTGGACTGCCGGCTTATCGCCTGCCTTGCGGGTATTGTCGGCCAGAATGCTGCGCGGGCCGTTGGAATTACCCGCCAGCGCATCAAGATAGGTGACCACGCCATCAAGCCCATGTTCCAGATAGAAAATCTGCGCGTCATCCGGCACCAGTTCGGTTTGGCGGCGCAGGTGGTTGTCATACAGGAAACCGTTGGTGTCTGCGGATGCGATCCAAGCCGCCAGCCAATCGTCGATGGACTGCTCACCCTGCAGTTTGCCCTCCACCTCGGCCTGAAAATGGTAGGCGCTGATCACGCGCCTCACCGGGTGGCGCACGACGGCGAAGGATGACGCAATCCAGTTTTCGGGGATCAGTTTGGTGAAGGACGCGATGTCGATATGCTGGGGCGAGGTGTTGTTCCAGCGGGTATTGGGCGGCGTCTGCGTGTGGGAATTGTCATAAAATGCCAGCCCGCCAAAGCGTTCGCGCAGGTAATGCTCCACCGAGGTGCCCGCGCATTTGGGAACGTGGGCGAAGAAATGCAACTGACCATTTACACGAAACAGGGGCATGTTCCGCCTCCTTAACCTATGGCTTTCATCACGGCTTCGCCCAAACCTGCGGGGCTGTCGGCCACCACGATGCCTGCGCGTTTCATGGCTTCGATCTTCGATTCCGCGTCGCCTTTGCCGCCCGATACGATGGCTCCGGCGTGGCCCATGCGGCGACCTGGGGGGGCGGTGCGGCCGGCGATGAAGCCTGCGGTGGGTTTCCAGCGGCCACGTTTCTTTTCATCGGCGAGGAATTGTGCCGCGTCTTCTTCGGCGGCACCGCCGATTTCGCCGATCATGATGATGGAATGGGTGTCGGGGTCGGCGAGGAACATTTCAAGTATATCAATATGTTCCGACCCTTTGATCGGGTCGCCGCCGATGCCGACTGCGGTGGATTGGCCAAGGCCGAGGTCGGTGGTTTGCTTGACCGCCTCATACGTCAAGGTGCCGGAGCGGGAGACGACGCCAACCGAACCTGCCTTGTGGATATGGCCGGGCATGATGCCGATTTTGCATTCCCCCGGCGTGATGACGCCGGGGCAGTTCGGGCCGATCAGGCGGGATTTGGAGCCTTCGAGCGCGCGTTTGACCTTCATCATGTCCAAGACCGGGATGCCTTCGGTGATGCAGACGATCAGCTCCATTTCGGCGTCGATGGCCTCCAAGATGGAGTCGGCGGCGAAGGGAGGTGGGACGTAGATGACAGTGGCATTGGCCTGGGTGATATGGCGCGCTTCGTGCACGGAGTTGAACACCGGCAGGTTAAGGTGCACCTCGCCGCCCTTGCCCGGCGTGACGCCGCCGACCATTTTGGTGCCGTAAGCGATGGCCTGTTCCGAGTGGAACGTGCCTTGAGAGCCGGTGAAGCCCTGGCAGATCAGGCGGGTGTTTTTGTTGACGAGGATGGACATTCGCTTTTCCCTATTCATCGAAGCGTGACTTCAGGGCGTCCGCTTCCGGACGGCCGATCATCGTCACTTTCTTGTGAGCATGCTTGCAGATCACTTCCGCCAACGCATGCATCACCCGATCAGTAGGGTCATCGCGATGCGGAAGAATGTCCTGTGTGTACGTAAGCGGTCTTACCGGTTCGATTGCGGTTAAGACAACTTTGACGCGCACGCTTGTGTCGGCGCGTTTGGGATCTTCGTAGGTCGGCTCTTCGGTTACCATTCCTAGAGCATACAACCTTGAGTCTTTGCCCCCTTTGCCTTCGCCATCAATCCAAATGAATGCATGCTCGCCAGTTCCAAATACTGGTTCGCGATAAGCTTTCTCTTGGAACCGAACTATGGACCCGATTTGATGCTCCCGCTTAAGCGGTGCAGTTTTTATAAGAACTGGCATCTCATTACCCCCGAACCGCTCTAACGATCTTCTCGGCCCCGTCCTTCAGATCATCCGCCGCGATGACGTTCAGGCCGCTCTTACGGATGATGTCTTTGCCGAGCTCCACATTGGTGCCCTCCAGACGCACCACCAGCGGCACTTTAAGGCCGACCTCTTTCACCGCCGCGATCACGCCTTCGGCGATGACGTCGCAGCGCATGATGCCGCCGAAGATGTTGACGAGGATGCCCTTCACGCTGGGGTCCGACGTGATGATCTTGAACGCCGCCGCGACGCGTTCCTTGGTCGCGCTGCCGCCGACATCGAGGAAATTCGCGGGTTCTGCGCCGTAGAGTTTGATGATGTCCATCGTCGCCATGGCAAGGCCGGCGCCGTTGACCATGCAGCCCACGTTGCCGTCGAGCTTGATGTAGTTGAGGTTGTACTTCGAGGCCTCGACTTCGAGAGGCGATTCCTCGTCGAGGTCGCGCATCGCCCGGATATCGGGATGGCGCCCGAGGGCGTTGTCGTCGAAATTCATCTTGGCGTCGAGGGCCAGGACGTCA
>JAYSPY010000046.1:0-8770 GCA_043721855.1 Pseudorhodobacter sp. | reverse complement strand
TCTGTTGCCCATATTCAGGTTTGTGGCACCACGTCCTGCATGATTTGCGGCGCCGAAGATCTGGTTGCTGTCTGCAAGGAACTGGTCAACCCCAAAGCCCACGCGCTGTCTGCCGATGGCAAATTCAGCTGGGAAGAGGTGGAATGCATGGGGGCCTGCGCCAATGCGCCGATGGCGCAAATAGGCAAGGATTATTACGAAGACCTGACCCCTGCCAAGTTGCGTGACCTGATCGGGCGGTTCTCAAAGGGCGAGGTTCCGGTTCCCGGCCCGCAAAACGGGCGTTACGCAGCGGAACCTTTGTCGGGCCTTACCAGCCTGAAAACCACCCAGTCCGGTCGTAGGCAATACAACGCGTCTGCGCAGGCTGCGGTTGACCTCGCCGACACAGTGCGCCGCATAGATGGCAGTGAAATGCCGCTGACGATGCCTTGGCTTGGCACGCCGGTAGGTCCGGTTGCAAAGGCAAACGCAATCCAAAAGGAACCTGAGCCCGGCCGGGGCCTGCCTGCGGACGCTTCAGGTGTCACGGTGCAAGAGGCATCGGCGCAGTCAAAGGGCAAGCCAAAGTCAGACGGAAATGCCGCAAACGCAACACCGCTTGCAACGCCAGAAGCGAAATCACCGCCAATGACAGCGCAGTCCAGGCCGCAGGGACTGAGCGCGGCCCGTGCTGACAGGCCGGATGATTTGAAACTTATCGTCGGCATCGGGCCGAAGTTGGAAATTCTGTGCAACAAACTCGGCTTTTTTCATTTTGATCAGTTGGCCGCTTGGACTGACGCAGAAATTGCTTGGGCCGATGATAATCTGGAAGGATTCAAGGGCCGCGCTTCGCGCGACAAATGGGTTGATCAAGCGCGCATTCTGGCCGCTGGCGGAAAACTGTAACTCTGACGAAAAACATGTTTATGGTGGACACACCGTGAAAAAGCGAAACAAAGCCCTTACAAAATGGGTCAGACAGGGAGACGGGACTGATGAACAATTCTGAAAACAGACGTACCCCATCGCTGGGTGGCTGGGTTGTGGCGGCAGGGGCCGGGCTGGTGGCCGCTGCCGTGGCTTTGTTTGTGGGCAATCTGAGCTATTCTCAATCCGGGTTTATCGGGATTGCGATCCTTCTGCTGGTCGGGTTGATTTTGGGGATGTATTGGGGCAGCGCCGCAGTTGCACCGGCAACGCCAGCGACTGCTCAACCAATGATGCCTGCCGCCGAACCCACAGCGTCCCTGCCCGTAATGCCCGCACCTGTTCTGCCCGCACCTGTTCTTGCAGCGCCAATAATGGCCGAGGCGGCCCCCGCTGCTTTCGTGTCCGCCCCAATGGCTGACACTGCCGCACCTGCAAAAGCGGCGCGCGTGGCCGTGCCAAAGGCAGCATCGAAACCCGGTGTCGCCAAGATCGCCGCCAAGCCAGCCGCCGCCAAAGTCGCAAAGGTGAAACAGCCCGATGGTCCATTGCGTCTGTCTGCGCCGCGCAAAGGCAAGGCTGATGATCTGAAGGAAATCGAAGGCATTGGCCCCGCGCTTGAAAAGCTGTGCAATTCGCTTGGCTTTTACCATTTCGACCAGATTGCGGGCTGGTCCGATGCCGATGTCGCATGGGTTGACGCCAACATGAAAACTTTCAGGGGCCGTATCGTGCGTGACAAGTGGATCGCGCAATCGAAAATTATCCTGTCCGAAGGGCTGGAGGCGTTCCGCGTCCGTGCCCAGACCAACAGCTACTAAGCCCCGACAATGCCGCGCCCTGACCCGGATCAAGACCGCAAAGACGCCTATCAGACGCGCCTTGTGGCGTTGGTGATTGCGGGCACGATGATTTTTTGGTTCGGGGCGCAGTGGCTGGGCGGCGTGATGGGTTTGCAACCGCGGTTTGCCTTTTTGGCCGATTTTGCCGCATTGGCAGGCTTTATCTGGGCGCTAGTTGTTACCTTGCGAATATGGCGTCGACGCCAGAAGACCTGAGTCGAACGAATTTAAGGACTGCGTTATGCTGAAAGATCAGGACCGGATTTTCACCAACCTTTACGGGATGGATGATCGCAGCCTCGCTGGCGCGCGCAAGCGCGGTGCGTGGTCGGGCACAGATGGCTTTATCAAACAGGGCCGGGATTGGCTGGTTGAACAGATCAAGGCATCGGGCCTGCGCGGGCGTGGCGGGGCAGGGTTTCCCACCGGCCTGAAATGGTCATTCATGCCCAAACAATCGGACGGGCGGCCCTGCTATCTTGTGGTCAATGCCGACGAATCGGAACCCGGCACCTGCAAAGACCGCGAAATCATGCGCCATGATCCGCATACCTTGATCGAAGGCTGTCTGATCGCATCCTTCGCGATGGGCGCGCATGATTGCTACATCTACATACGTGGCGAATACATCCGCGAACGCGAGGCCCTGCAAGCCGCGATAGACGAGGCTTATGATGCGGGCCTTGTCGGCAAAAACGCCTGCGGGTCGGGTTGGGATTTCCAGATTTACCTGCACCACGGCGCGGGGGCCTACATCTGCGGTGAAGAAACCGCCCTGCTGGAAAGTCTGGAGGGTAAAAAGGGTATGCCCCGGATGAAGCCGCCGTTCCCGGCCGGGTCGGGGCTTTATGGTTGCCCGACCACGGTGAACAACGTCGAGTCCATTGCAGTGGTGCCGACAATCCTGCGCCGTGGCCCCGATTGGTTTGCAAGCTTCGGGCGGCCCAACAATTCGGGGACCAAGCTGTTCGGCATATCTGGCCACGTCAACAACCCCTGCGTGGTGGAAGAGGCGATGTCGATCAGCCTGCGCGATCTGCTGGACAAACATTGTGGCGGCGTGCGGGGTGGCTGGAAAAACATCAAAGCCGTCATTCCCGGCGGGTCTTCGGTGCCGATGCTGAACGCAGCACAGTGCGACGATGCGATCATGGATTTCGACTGGCTGCGCGAACAAAAATCCGGTCTCGGTACGGCAGCCGTCATTGTGATGGACCAATCCACCGATGTGATCAAAGCGATCTGGCGGCTGTCGAAATTCTACAAGCACGAATCCTGTGGCCAATGCACGCCCTGCCGTGAAGGCACCGGCTGGATGATGCGCGTGATGGACCGCCTGGTGCGCGGCGAGGCAGAGGTAGAAGAAATCGACATGCTGCTTTCGGTGACAAAACAGGTCGAAGGGCACACGATTTGTGCGCTGGGGGATGCCGCAGCTTGGCCGATCCAAGGGCTCGTGCGGCATTTCCGCGAAGAGATTGAAGATCGCATCAAAGCCAAGAAAACGGGGCGTATGGGGGCAATGGCAGCGGAATGATGCTTGGGGCGGGGTCGTTGTATGCGCGAAAATCAGCCGGGTTAACCACTAGCCGCACCTTGATATTGCATAGCACTGACCAACACCCGCATGTCGTGAACAGGGCACTGTCGCCCCGCACGCACGGGGAAAGCCCCCGGGTTGCTTTTGTAAAGTGAGGCATCAGGCAATGACAAAACGAACCAGTTTCAAAACCACATTCGCCGTTACTGCCGGGGCCTTGGCCTTGTCGATAACCCAGGCATGGGCACAAGACACCGTTCCCTTGGCCGAAGAACCCCATATCAATGAACAGCTTATGGCAGCCGCCGTAGGCGATGTGATCAGAAACACCTGCCCAAGCATTTCCGCCCGCATGGTCACCGTGTTTTTCAAGGTAAAAGAGCTGGAAAAATACGCGCGTAAAGCCGGGTATAAAGAAGATGACGTGAAAGCTTTTCTTAAAGACAAGTCAGAGAAAGCCCGCATCAAGGGCATGGCGATCAACTATATGGCCGCCAATGGTGCGGTTGAGGGCGACGTTGAAAGCTACTGTGCGCTGGGAAATGCCGAGATTGAAAAAGACAGTCTCATCGGCTCGCTTTTGAAGGCTGACTGAATGCAACCAGACGGTCATTATCTGGCGGAACTGAACATCGGTCGGCTGCTTGCACCGACCGATGATCCGCGCGTGGCCGAATTCATGAACGCCCTTGACCGGGTGAATGGCATGGGCAAATGCATGCCGGGTATTGTGTGGATGATGGAAGGTTCGGGCGAACCCGGTGCCGATAATACTGCGGCAAAGCTGAACGGCGATCCGCAGTTTGTGTCGAACCTGACGGTTTGGAAAAACGGTGCGGCGCTGGAAAACTTTGTGTGGACCACGGTGCACCGCGCGTTTCATGACCGCCGCGCCGAATGGTTCAAGGTGCTGGGGAAGATGCATTTCGTCATGTGGTGGGTGCGCGTCGGGCAAAGGCCCAGCTTGGACGAGGCTTTGGAAAAGCTGGCTTCTAAAGACGCCCACGGCGAAACCGACCATGCGTTCGGCTGGTCTTACCTGAAAGATGCGCAAGCTTGGAAAACCCATGGCTGCGCGCAGGTGGCGGCTGCATGAGATGATGAAGGGATTGATGCGCCGCTTTCGGTTTCCAGAGGCACAGGATGTTGCCGCGGATATTGTTGAAAAATATGGCCCCCAAGGCCCGCTGTTAGGCATCTTTCTCGGCAATACTGGCGCGCAGGTGCACAAATGGCACCACTACTTGCCGCTGTATGAGCGTTACTTTGGCCCATGGCGCAACCGCCCGCTGCGGTTTTTGGAAATCGGCGTGTCCAAAGGCGGCAGCCTGCAGATGTGGCGCAAATATTTTGGGCCGGACGCCGTGATTTTCGGCATCGACATTGATCCCGACTGTGCGCAGTTCAACGGCCAAGCCGCGCAGGTGCGGATCGGGTCACAAGACGACCCGGCGTTTCTGGCCCGAGTGGTTGCGGAAATGGGCGGTGTCGATGTGGTGCTGGATGATGGCAGCCACGTTATGGCCCATATCGAGCGCAGTTTTGACGTGCTTTTTCCGCTGCTGGAAATGGGTGGCATCTACATGATCGAGGATTTGCACACCGCCTATTGGGCCTCGCATGGCGGTGGATTTTCAGCAAAAGACAATTATTTCAATACCCTGCACGATATGATTGATGACATGCACCATTGGTATCATGAAATCCCGCAGGGGAAAGCTGCCATAGCTTCTGCGGTGGCTGGATTGCACGTACACGATTCCATCGTTGTCATCGACAAGGCACGGGTCTATGCCCCAACCCATTCGATTGTGGGGGGCTGACGTGCGTATGCCGACGAAAACTGAAAGCAAAGTCGCCCTGAACCAGCTACCGCTTTGGGCCTGTATCCTTGATTTCAAACATCTGACAGCGGCCATTGCGGCCCCGTCTGCGGAGACTGCACTATGACCAATCTCAAGAAAATCAGCATCGACGGCATCGAGGTTGAAGTGGATGGCGCGATGACCATCATTCAAGCCGCCGAAGTGGCAGGCGTGGAAATTCCGCGGTTTTGCTATCACGAACGCCTTACCATCGCAGGCAACTGTCGTATGTGTCTGGTCGAGGTTGTCGGCGGCCCGCCGAAGCCTGCAGCAAGCTGTGCGATGCAAGTCAAAGATTTGCGGCCCGGCCCGGAAGGGCAAGCCCCTTTGGTGAAAACAAATTCGCCCATGGTGAAGCGCGCCCGCGAAGGGGTAATGGAGTTTTTGCTGATCAACCATCCGCTGGATTGCCCGATCTGTGATCAGGGTGGTGAATGTGATCTGCAAGATCAGGCGATGGCTTACGGCGTTGATTTCAGCCGCTTCCGTGAACCTAAACGCGCGTCCGAAGATCTTGATCTTGGCCCGCTTGTGGCCACCAAAATGACCCGCTGTATTTCATGCACCCGCTGCGTTCGTTTTACCTCTGAAGTGGCCGGTATTCTGGAAATGGGCCAAACCGGACGCGGTGAGGATGCAGAGATTACAACTTATCTGAACCAAACGCTGAACAGCAATTTGCAGGGCAATATCATTGATCTGTGCCCCGTCGGTGCGCTGACGTCCAAACCCTACGCCTTCACCGCCCGGCCTTGGGAGCTGACCAAAACCGAAACCATTGACGTGATGGATGCGCTGGGGTCAAACATCCGCGTTGATACCAAGGGGCGCGAAGTCATGCGCATTCTGCCGCGCAACCATGACGGCGTGAACGAGGAATGGATTTCCGACAAGACCCGTTTTATTTGGGACGGTTTGCGCCGGCAGCGGCTGGATAGCCCCTATATCCGTGAAAATGGCAAGCTGCGCAAAGCGACATGGGGTGAAGCATTAACCGCAACTGCCGCCGCGATGAAGGGCAAAAAAGTTGCCGCTCTGATTGGCGATCTGGCCCCGGTTGAAGCCATATTTGCGCTGAAAACCATCATCGACGGTATGGGCGGAAACACAGAATGCCGCACTGATGGCGCGCGTTTGCCGATTGGAAACCGCTCCGCTTATGTCGGCACTGCCACGATCGAAGACATCGACAGTGCCGCGATGATCCAGCTGATTGGCACCAATCCGCGTGTCGAATCCCCGGTTCTGAACGCCCGAATCCGCAAGGCATGGATCAACGGCGCGAAAATCGGGCTGGTTGGCCAAGCGGTTGATCTGACTTACGATTACGCGCATGTCGGCACTGACCGCGCGGCTTTGGTGGCGCTGTCGTCGCAGACTGTTTCCGATGAGACGAAGGCGAAACCAACGCTGGTGATCGTGGGCCAAGGTGCCATCAATGAGGCGGACGGCGAGGCGGTTCTTGCCCATGCCATGCGGCTTGCGGAACACAGCAACTCAAAACTGCTGATCCTGCACACGGCGGCTTCGCGCGTCGGGGCAATGGATGTCGGCGCTGTGACCGAGGGCGGGCTGGTTGGCGCAACTGAAGGCGCAGAGGTGATCTATAACCTTGGCGCCGATGAGGTGGACATCGCAAAAGGCCCTTTCGTGATTTATCAAGGGAGCCATGGCGATCGTGGTGCAAATCGCGCCGATATCATTTTGCCCGCCGCCGCCTATACCGAGGAAAACGGCCTGTTCGTCAACACCGAAGGCCGCCCGCAACTGGCCTACCGCGCCGGTTTTGCACCGGGGGAAGCCAAGGAAAACTGGGCTATCCTGCGTGCCTTGTCGGCTGAACTGGGGGCCGCCTTGCCCTATGATAGTCTGGCCGCTTTGCGTAGCAAACTGATCGCCGCCCACCCGCATTTGGGCCTGATTGATGCCGTGCCCGTCAATGATTGGCAGGCTTTGACAATGCGGGCGCCCGGCAAAGCCGATTTCCGCGTGGCCATTCGTGACTTCTACCTGACCAATCCGGTGGCCCGCGCCAGTGCCGTGATGGCGGAATTGTCGGCAGGGGTGGCGGCCCGTGCCGTGGCACCGCTTGCAGCGGAATGATCGGGTGCCGTATGGTCTGCCTCATGCGGTTTTGCTGACGTTGGTCGCAGTTTTGATGGCCTGCACACCACAAGAGGCCAAACTTAAAGGCCCCTTCATGCCATCTTATGATGGTATTCAGACCTTGCTGCTGGATGGTGATCTGGTGAATTTTCGCGTCACCATGCGCGGCGCGCGCGATAACGACGATGTCGCTGCCTATGCTCGCTGTGCGGCGGCGCAATATGCGTTGATCCGGGGCTTTGGTTTTGCGCGCCATCTGCGCACCAATGTTACGAAAACCGGTGGTAATTGGCGCGCAGATGCGGTTTACACCATCTCGGCGGCGCTGCCCCGTGGCAGCAAAACCATAGATGCCGAAGTTGCAGTCAGTGATTGTAGAGAACGCGGCATTCCAACGGTATGACGGCCTATGGGCAAGCTAAGACGATACGAGCTGGGGATTTAGGGCATTATGGCTGATTTTTTGCAAACCGGGTTGGGCACAGCCCTTTTGATCGCAGCGCAAAGTTTGTTGGTCATCGCCTTTGTCATGATCAGTCTGCTGTTTTTGGTCTACGGCGACCGTAAAATCTGGGCCGCCGTGCAGATGCGCCGGGGGCCAAACGTGGTGGGCCCGTTTGGCCTGCTGCAATCGGTGGCGGATGCACTGAAATATGTGGTCAAGGAAATCGTTGTGCCCGCCGGGGCCGACCGCCCGGTGTTCTTTCTGGCGCCCTTGGTGTCGTTCGTGCTGGCCGTGCTGGCTTGGGCGGTGATTCCGTTCAACGCAGGCTGGGTGCTGTCCGATATCAACGTCGCCATCCTGTTTGTTTTTGCCGTCTCGTCGCTGGAGGTTTACGGCGTCATCATGGGTGGTTGGGCGTCAAATTCGAAATACCCATTCCTTGGTTCCCTGCGGTCCGCCGCACAGATGATCAGCTACGAAGTATCCCTCGGCCTGATCATCATCGGCATCATCATTTCCACCGGCTCGATGAATTTCTCGGCCATAGTCGAGGCGCAACGCGGCGATTACGGTCTGTTCAACTGGTACTGGCTGCCGCATTTCCCGATGGTGTTTTTGTTCTTCATCAGCGCCTTGGCCGAAACCAACCGCCCGCCATTTGATTTGCCCGAGGCTGAATCCGAACTGGTCGCAGGGTTCATGGTTGAATATTCCTCCACGCCATACCTTTTGTTCATGGCTGGCGAATATATCGCGATTTTCCTGATGTGCGCCCTGATGTCACTGCTGTTCTTTGGCGGCTGGCTGTCGCCCATTCCCGGTATCCCCGACGGGGCGCTTTGGATGGTTGGCAAAATGGCGTTCTTCTTTTTCATGTTCGCCATGGTCAAGGCCATCGTGCCCCGCTACCGCTATGACCAACTGATGCGGATCGGTTGGAAAGTGTTCCTGCCCATGTCCATTGGCTGGGTTATCATCGTTGCATTCCTTGCAAAATTCGAAGTGTTCGGCGGCTTCTGGGCCCGCTGGGCAATGGGGAGCTGATCATGGGTCCAACACG
>JAYSPY010000045.1:0-23683 GCA_043721855.1 Pseudorhodobacter sp. | reverse complement strand
CGATATTATCGGCAAACCACCAATGGTTGGTCCATTAACTTACCGTCGGGGCGGGCGCTAACAGGGTTGGTGTCCAATCCGCTACGCAGTTCTGGCGCTGCGTTTGCGCATATCGCCGGGTTGCGCGGACGCACTGCTACGATTGCAGTGTCGGATGAGCAATACATTGCCGGATATGACGAATTTGCGGAAACCAGCGTTTTGGTTGTGAACAACTGGGTCGGACCGAACCCTGATGGTAAACCGCCGACAGGGCATGGCACCATTGTATCTGCTGTCGCATTGGGCGATTCGGCTGATTTCATCGGCACGGCACCCAATGCAAATCTGATTTTTGGCAGCTTCGAGACTGACCAGAAACTGGCCGACGTGGGAAATGTTGCAATTAAACAAGATGCGGTGGCTTGGAACAACTCCTGGGGCTACACGGGGCTTTTCGCCAACCAGACCGATTTTGCGCAAGCTTTCCCGAATATACCGGGCAGCCAGAATTATCTGGCCGCATTAGACACATATGCATCGCAAGGTGTGGTGGTTTTCGCCGTCTCCAATGACGATAGAAACCGGCACGCGGGCATTATGGATGGCCTGCCCTATCTGCGCCGAAGGTTGGAGGCGGGGTGGATTGCGGCGGTCAACGGGGTGCCGACGTTTTCAGGCGGCAATGTCAGTTCGGTGCAGCTGTTATCATCCGCCTGCTATGAGGCCGCGCGGTGGTGCCTGATTGCGGATGGCGCGTGGCAGGTGCCCGATTCCGGACTTCAGTTACGAGCGGGCAAATCTCTCGTGACGGGTTCCTCTTTCGCGGCACCGCAAATATCGGGTGCGCTGGCGTTGTTGCAAGAGGCGTTTTCTTCGCTATCGCCCCATGATTTGCGGGTGCGACTGCTGGCATCGGCGGATGACGGGTTCTTTACGCCCGACGCGACGGTGGAACTCGCCACCGGGTTCAACAAGGGATATTCCTTTGCCTATGGCCATGGATTTCTGGACATCGAGGCCGCGCTTAAGCCAATTGGTGGCACCACCATGACCTTGGCAAGTGGCGGTCTGGTGTCCACCGACGCGGCCGTGCTGCAGACCGGAACGGCGTTTGGCGATGCGGTGGAAATTTCATTGGCAGGAACGGATGTTTTGGTCAAAGACGCGCTAAGCGCCGGGTTTGTGATGCCTGCGGATGCGCTGACATCCGGCGCGCGGCCCGGATCGCGCGCCGCGGCCCTGCTGTCGCGCAGCTTGACGGGCAATCTTGCGCAGGCCAGGTTGGCCGATGTCACGGCGTTGAACGACCCGTTTGTGGCTTTTGGTGGCAGCACGGTGGACCTTTTGACCAGCGACGGATTGGTATCTGCATCAGTTTTGATGCCGCAGTCGCCCGGACAAAGCGTTGGGGTGAACCTGACCCGTGCGTTGACAGACGGGCCGGCGCGGGTGGAACTGGGCTTGAAACTGGCGCGCGATGATGGCCGGATCATGAGCCTTGATGGTGCGGACGCAGCGATGATGGCGTCGGTTTCGCTGGGGGTTGCGCAAGACCTTGGCGAAAACGGGTTTATTGCCTTGTCGGGCGAAGCTGGGATTACCGATCTTGGCGGATCGACGTTGATTGGCGGGGCCGGATCAGCAAGATTTGACAGTGCGGCGTTGAAAATCGGCAGCAGCAATGTGTTTGCCAAGGGCGACCGTCTGACCCTAGGGGTTGCCTTGCCGATGGCAGTTGCATCGGGGGAGCGGGTGGTTAATTTGCCAGTCTACCGTGAGGCAGCTGCCGCGTCTTTTGAACAGGTTGCCCTGAACCTTGCGCCGGAAAACCGCCAGATCGACATTGAAGTCGGCTACCAGACGGCGCTGAGCGATGGGTTGGAAATGACGCTTTCGCTCATCCATTCCAACAATTTCGGCAATCGTGCCGGCGAAGTGGACAGTGGCGGCGCGATCGGTTTTACCTTTGGTTTCTGAAGATCAGGCAAAAAGATCGTGGCACAGCTCCAACGCGGAAATCAGCGCGTCAACGTCGGTTTGCGTGTTGTAAAGGCCAAAGGATGCGCGGCAGGTGGCCCCTACCCCAAGATGCTGCATCAGCGGCATCGCGCAATGCGTGCCTGCGCGCACCGCAATGCCGCGTTTATCCAGCACGGTGGATATATCATGGGCATGCGCAGCGCCGTCTAGCGTGAACGAGAAAATCGCACCTTTGGTGGCCGAATTACCCTGCACCTGCAACCAGTTAAGGCCCGCAAGCTTGATCATGGCATAGTTACGGATTTGGCGTTCATGGGCGGCGATGTTCCCCATGCCAAGCCCCATCATATAGTCCAACGCCACGCCCAAACCGATTTGCTGAACGATACCGGGTGTGCCCGCCTCAAACTTCATCGGCGGGTCGTTATAGATGACATTATCGCGCGTAACCTCGCGGATCATATCGCCGCCGCCGAGGAAAGGCTGCATTTCAGCCATGCGATCAGGATGGATGAAGATCGCCCCGGAACCACTTGGTCCGTATAGCTTATGTCCGGTTATAGCATAGAAATCACAGCCCAAAGCCGCCACATCAACCGGCATATGCACGGCAGCCTGACTGCCATCCACCAACACCGGCACGCCGCGGGCCTTTGCACCCTGACAGATGGCGGCGACATCCACCACGGTGCCCAGTACGTTTGACATATGGGTAACAGCAATCAGTTTTGTGCGCGGTGTGATGGCATCCAGCACCGCCTGCGGATCAAGATCGCCCGTGGCGTCAATATCGACCCATCTCAGCACCACGCCGATGCGGTCGCGCAAGAAATGCCACGGCACGATATTAGCGTGGTGTTCCATAATGGACAGAATGATTTCATCACCCGCCTGCATATGGGGCGCAGCCCAACCATAGGAGACCAGATTTATCGCCTCTGTCGTGCCGCTGGAAAACACGATGTGTTGGTCAGAAGGTGCGTTCAGAAAACGGGCAATCGTGGTCCGAGCGGCTTCATACTTGTCTGTGGCCAGGTTAGATAAGTAGTGCAAGCCACGGTGAACATTGGCATATTCGTGACTATAGGCTGTGGTAATGGAATCAATAACCACCTGCGGTTTCTGGGCCGAAGCCCCATTATCAAGATAAACCAGCGGCTTGCCGTTGACTGTCCGTGAAAGAATAGGGAATTGGCTGCGGATTTCAGCAACATCATACACGGATCAAGCCCCCCCGGTGAATGCGAAGACAAGCATCGCCAAGACCACAACAAGGGTTATTGCAGCCAGAAAAAGTGCCCCGATGACGCAGACCAAAACACGCCAAAAATGTCTGAATCCGTGCAGCTCCATCACAAATTGGGTTAGCAGCCAAAGCAGCACGAAAAGACCGACAAGCCCCAACAGCTCGCCCACAGGTGGCAAAATCAGAAGGGTCAAAATCTGTGCCGCCTGCAGGGCGAAAAACACGACCTGCCACCAGCCTATCAGCAAAAGCGTATCGCCGAAGCTTCCACTTTTGGCAGCAAATCTGCCGATTTTATGAAGAATAACAACGGCCAGCAGCCAGAACGCCGCTTGCATAATGGCGCTTTGTATCGGCGATGACATCGCGTCGGCCCAGAACGCCTGCGCATCGGGTGGCAGCAGCCTGAAGCCTATATGCGATGCCAAAGCCGAAGCGATGACGCTGAAGAAGAACAAGATCCAGCGCGCATTGGCTGGAAGGTTCATCGCCATCAAGCCGCGGGCGGCGCCGCGTGGGCTTTGCACGGAAAGCCTGATCATTTCAAGAATAGAGCGCAGCGAAAAATTCATGGCTTAGCTTTCTGCCGCGATCAGCATGTTGATCCAAAGATAAATGAAACCACACAGCACGATCACCCCTGCCCCGGTGGTAAATTGGCCTGGTCCTGCAAATCCGCTGATCACGCCCTGGATTAACATCAAGGGAGCAACCGAAAGTAGCGCCGTAAAAAGCGCCAGACGCGCACCAAGATAGCCGCCTTTACCGCCAAATAGCCGGGCCACAATCCTGCTTAGCGCCGCCAATGCATACCAAAAAGGTATCGATGCAAGCAACGCCAACCCCGCCGCCAGCATGCGCTGCATCAATGGCGCATCTGGCTGGAGAAAAGCCTCGCGCGACATGTTTGGCCACAGGGCCACAAAGGCAAGTATTAGAAACGCCACCAAAAGGCTGAACGCAAAAGGTTCTGTGGCGCGATTTCGCAAATGTTGGGCAATCACTGCCCGCGGGCTGCGCCAGCTTTTTACGATGTCTGAAACGACAGCCATCTATCCTCCATGCCGCCCAAGCCAGCCCTCTAGCCGGGACCGGATGTCGTCGGCAATAACGTCGTCATCAATTTCCGCAATCGCTTCGGCCAGAAACGCCAGCACCAGCAGCGATTGCGCGGTTTTCAACGGCACCCCGCGCGAGCGTAGATAGAAAAGAGCCGTCTCATCAATCGCGCCCGAGGTGGAGCCGTGGCTGCATTTCACATCATCGGCGTAAATTTCCAGCTCTGGCTTGGCCAGAAACTGGCTGTCATCATCCAGCATCAGGGATTGGCTGATCTGGTAACCATCGGTTTTTTGCGCACCCTGTTTGACCAGGATCTTGCCTTGGAACACGCCAACAGCGCCGTTTTTCAGCACTTTCTTGAACACTTGGCGGCTTTCGCAGCGCTGGCCAGCATGGGTGATAAACACCGTGTCGTCATGCAAGAATTTCCCATCCCCTACGGCCGCACCTGCCACATGCGCGACGGCATCATCACCCAGCAAATCTATCACGGCCTCGTTGCGGGTCAGGGCACCATTGGCGGTGGCGGTAAAGCTTTTGAAGGTGGATGCAGGACCAAGGCGCGCGAAAATATGGGTTGCTGCATGGCGGGCGTGAGTACGGCCCTGAACACGGATGTGATGGAAACTGGCTCCATTCGCCACGTCAACCTCCATCACCGTGTTCAAGCGCGCGGCACCGGGCCCGCTTTCAAGCAATGTCAGCGAAGCGCCAGCTTCTATCTTCATGCAGTGATGGAGCATCACGTCAGAAGTAGCTGAAGTATATAGATAGACCATTGATACCGGTTTGCTGACTTTACCAGTGACGCGGATCAGGACGCCTTCGGATGCAAACGCTGTGTTCAGGGTGGCCAGCGGGCGCTGCACCGGGGTTTGGCCCTGTGCTTCCAGCGCGCCATAGCTGTCTTTGGCCCAATGAATATCATAGGCAGAGCTGCGCGATAACAGATCAATCTCGATACCCGATATCGAAAGATCGTCGGATGCTGAAGCGTCAAATACGCCGTTGACAAAGACCAGCTTAAGCCGATCTACCGCGTCAAAAAGCGGGGCCTCGTCGCTGTCAACATTCATTGCTACTGCCGCAGGATCAGCGGTGATCAGCGGTGATGGATCGGTGTAACGCCAATATTCATCGCGTTTGTCGGGCAATCCCGCCGCGGTCAGCCGCATCAGTGCTTCTGCGCGGACCTGTGCCGACCATCCCGATGTGGGCAATCTAAGCCCGGCACAAAGGGCGGCCAGCCTGTCTTGTTTGGCTTGGGGCAGCGCCATCACACGACCTCAGCCAGAATATCGGCGTAGCCATTTTTTTCAACTTCATGCGCCAATTCGGGCCCACCGGTTTTGATGATGCGGCCCGCCGCCATGATATGCACGACATCGGGGCGAATATGATCCAGCAGACGTTGATAATGCGTGATCACCAGAAAGGCGCGGCCCGCATCGCGCAACGCATTCACGCCGTCGGCCACCAGTTTCATCGCATCGATATCAAGCCCGCTGTCGGTTTCATCCAAGATGCACATGCGGGGTTCCAGCATTGCCATCTGCAAGATTTCGTTGCGCTTTTTCTCGCCCCCGGAAAAGCCCACATTGACCGGACGTTTCATCATATCGGCGTCGATGCTTAGCCGTTTTGCCTTTTCGCGCACGACCTTAAGAAAGTCGCCCGCCGACATTTCAACCTCGCCGCGTGATTTTCGCTGGGCATTTACGGCGGTGCGCAGGAAGGTCATGTTGCCAACACCGGGGATTTCAACCGGGTATTGAAAGGCCAGGAAAAGGCCCGCGGCAGCGCGATCTTCGGGGGCCATCGCCAGCAAATCAGCGCCATCCAGCGTGGCGGTGCCGTCGGTAACCGTGTAGCCGTCTTTGCCGGACAAGACATAGGAAAGTGTTGATTTGCCAGACCCGTTTGGCCCCATGATTGCATGCACTTCACCTGCGCCGACATTCAGGTTCACGCCGCGCAATATTTGTTTATCTTCCGTCTCAAGTTTGACGTGTAGGTTATTGATATTAAGCATATAATCCTCTGATCGGCGAGGATGTCGCCGTATGACTGAGTGTGGAATTTGCTAAAGCAGCGCCTGATAGACGCCACTGCGATGCCGGGTTAACGTGGTTTACAGAATGAAAGTTTCGCCGCGCCAGATGATCGAGTGCGGCGAAGTGGCGGTGACCACTTGTTCGACCCACATCGCAGAAAACATCTGTGCAAACTCGGTTGGGTAGACGTGAACCAAATTGTGGTAGCCGACCAGCCCCGCCAAGACGCCAACCGCACAAATTGGCGCATACTTCAACATCGGCATCTTGACCATATAGCCGCAAAAAACCGCCAGTACCAAAGCCACGCCACCGTTTTGCGCCATGAAAAGATCTGGATTGTCGAGAGAACCCGCCTGCCCGGTCAGCGAAAAGCGCAGATACAGAGCTATGCCCAAGGCCATGGCGCCAAAAACAACAGAAAACATCCCGCCAAAAAGTCCCAAAGGCCTTGCCGGAGTGGTGATTGCCTGCTTTTTCAGTTTTTCGTTGTCTTTGCTGCTGGCCATGATCGTGCCGTCCACGCCAACGTAAAGTGTTGATTTCGAACTTCCGACCCCAGCTTCGATGCGCGCCAGGCGCGACAGGAACTCGTCCTTCTGCGAAGCTGTCGAAATTGAAATCGTCGCCATCGTTACACACCTTAGCGTTGTAATGTGATACAACCATGCGTGTCAAACCATGGCGCAAATAAGGTGTGTCTGGGTTTATTTTACACATTTTTAATACCGGCCCTAGCCAACCGAGCCTTCAAGGCTGATCGCAACCAGCGCTTGCGCCTCCATCGCGAATTCCATCGGCAGGGTTTGCAGAACGTCTTTGACAAAGCCGTTGACCACAAGCGCCACGGCTTCTTCTTCGTTCATGCCGCGCGACCGGCAATAGAACAGCTGATCATCATCAACTTTCGACGTGGTCGCTTCGTGTTCAACGCGGGAGGAGTTATTTTTCACCTCAATATACGGCACCGTATGTGCGCCGCATTTATCGCCGATCAGCAAGCTGTCGCATTGCGTATAGTTGCGCGAATTTGTGGCTTTCGGGTGCATCGACACAAGGCCGCGATAGGTGTTTTGCGCGCAGCCCGCCGAAATGCCTTTCGATACGATCCGCGACTTGGTGTTTTTGCCCAAGTGGATCATCTTGGTGCCGGTATCGGCCTGCTGCATGTTGTTGGCGATGGCGATGGAATAAAACTCGCCTTGGCTGGCCTCGCCGCGCAGGATGCAGGACGGGTATTTCCAGGTGATCGCCGACCCGGTTTCAACTTGGGTCCACATCACTTTTGCGCGGTCGCCCCGGCAATCGGCGCGTTTGGTGACGAAATTGTAGATACCACCGCGGCCGTTCTCATCGCCGGGATACCAGTTTTGTACGGTGGAATATTTCACTTCGGCATCTTCCAGGATCACGATTTCCACCACGGCTGCGTGCAACTGATGCGTATCGCGCTTTGGCGCAGTGCAGCCTTCCAGGTAGCTGACGTAACTGCCTTTTTCCGCAATGATCAGCGTGCGTTCAAACTGCCCGGTATTTTCGGCGTTGATGCGGAAATAGGTGGAAAGTTCCATTGGGCATTTTGTGCCCTCGGGGATATAGACAAAAGATCCGTCCGAGAAAACGGCGCAGTTCAGCGTGGCAAAGAAATTATCCGACGGTGGGACCACCGACCCGATATAGCGTTGCACCAATTCCGGGTGTTCCCGAATGGCTTCGGACATGGAACAGAAAATGACGCCAGCGCGTGCCAGTTCGGCCTTGAAGGTTGTGCCGACCGAAACACTGTCAAACACCGCGTCGACAGCCACCTTACGGGGTTCAGCATCACCTTCAACACCAGCCAGAAGCATCTGTTCTTTCAGCGGAATTCCCAATTTCGCATAGGTCGCAAGCAGCTTTGGATCCACATCATCCAAGCTTTTTGGTTTGACATCCATGCTTTTGGGCTTGGCGTAGTAATATTGATCCTGGTAGTCAATTTCGGGGTAGTTCAGCATGGCCCAGCGGGGTTCCGTCATTTTCACCCAACGACGATACGCCGCAAGACGCCAATCCAGCATCCATTGTGGTTCTTCATTCTTGCCGGAAATCAGTCGCACGATATCTTCGGACAGGCCCTTGGGGGCATAGTCCATCTCGATGTCAGTTTCCCAGCCGTATTTATATTTGCCCGACATGGCATGCACGGCCTCGATGGTTTCGCGGTCGACACCGTCGCGCACTTCTAAATCCATCACTAGGGTATCCATGGCTGTCATCGTCTTGTCTTTCCGTTTTTAATCAAGGGATTGCACCCCTATCCTGCTTTGCGCGCCAAAGTTTTGGCATAGTGGGCCAGCCACACATCGGCAAACCGCAACACTGTGTCTTTCGTCACCCCGGGGCCAATGGATATGCGGATCGCTTGGCCTGCCAAATCATCCGCGACCCCCATCGCTTGCAACACGCTGCTGGATCTGACCTTGCCAGATGAGCAGGCAGAGCCGGCAGATACCGCATATCCGGCCAGATCCATCGCCATCACCTGCGTCTCGCCCTTCCAACCGGGGGCGATAAGGCACAGGGTGTTGGGCAAACGAAGACCGTCCCGCCCTACCGAAATAATCCCCTTTGCGCCGCTCGACAATGCGGTTTCTAGAATATTTCTAAGTTGCGCCACTTCGTCCCAGATGCCATTCGCCAGATCGCGCGATGCCGCCTCTGCCGCAGCACCAAAGCCTGCGATGCCAATCAGGTTTTCGGTGCCAGCCCTGCGGCCCATCTCCTGGCCACCGCCGCGCAATTGCGGCGTCACGTCAAGGCCCCGGCGCAGCACCAGCGCACCAATTCCTTTAGGACCGCCGAGTTTATGCGCCGACACCATACCCATATCCGCGCCCAGCCAGTTGAAGGCAAGCGGCACTTTGCCAAAAGCTTGGGTCAGATCGGACAGGGCCAAGCCTTGCGGCAGGGTCTGCATGATCCCGGTTTCCGAATTGGCAAGTTGCAGGGCCGTTGCCACAGGATCAACCACCGCAACGCGGCCTGCGTGATCCACTGCAAGTTCGGTCCGGCACCAGCTTGCAACCGCATCATGTTCCACCGCAGCACAGTGCAAATTGCGCCCGGCACAGGCAAGGGCCGCGGATTCTGTGGCGCTGGAGGTGAAGATGATATCGGCACCGTCGGCCCCAAGCGCTGCGGCCACTTGGGCGCGGGCGCGTTCCACCAGTGCTTTGGCAGCCCGGCCTTCGGCGTGTACCGAAGATGGGTTGCCAGTGATATCCATCGCCAGTGCCATTGCCACCCGCGATTCGGCCCGCAAAGGCGTGGTGGCGTTCCAGTCGAGGTAAGTGCGGGCATGATCGGCGCGGGTCATGTCCGTCAAACCTCGTCCACCACACGAAACAGCGATGGCACGGCGGGGCATGGCACCATGTCATTCTTGATCACGTCCGACAGGCGCACCTGATGCAAGAACACATAGACATTCGCCGACAGGCTTTCCCACAAGCGGTTAGTCAGCGATTGTTCGCGCGTGCCGGACACACCGCCCGATGCCCCTGCCCCGGTATGCATGGCATCAACGGTTTCTTCCACCGCCTGCAGGACTTCGCTGATCCGAATGGTATCGGGGCTGCGGGCCAGACGGTAGCCGCCACCGGGGCCGCGCACCGCCTCCACCAACCCGGCCCGGCGCAGTTTTACAAACAGCTGTTCCAGATATGGCAGCGAGATGTCTTGCCGCTTGGAAATGGCCGCCAGTGACACCATGTCTGATGTCTTGGCATTGGCCAGATCGGCAAGCGCCACCATCGCATAGCGACCTTTGGTTGATAGTTTCATAACCCTGCCTTGCTATTGCCCAGCAAATCCATTGACGCGCCCCCAAGGGCCGCTTAACTCAGACCGACACGGAAGGCTGCGTTTGCGGCCTTTAGAATGGTTCTAGATTGACTGAGCGAAACTGTCAACAATCGCTCCAAAGAAAGAGACAGGCGACCCCCTATGCCCGAAGTTATTTTCGCAGGCCCCGAAGGCCGTTTGGAAGGCCGCTATCATCCGCAAAAGGAACGTGACGCGCCGATTGCCATCGTGCTGCATCCGCATCCGCAATTTGGCGGCACGATGAACAACAAGGTTGTCTACAACCTGCATTATGCGTTCTACAAGCTGGGTTTCACCGTGCTGCGGTTCAACTTTCGCGGTGTGGGGCGCAGTCAGGGTGAATATGATTTGGGCATTGGCGAACTCAGCGATGCGGCATCGGCGCTGGATTATCTGCAATCCATGAACCCGAACGCGAAACATTGCTGGGTCGCCGGGTTTTCGTTTGGCGCATGGATCGGCATGCAACTGCTGATGCGGCGGCCAGAGATTACCGGGTTTATCTCGGTCTCGCCGCCCGCCAACATGTACGATTTCAGCTTTCTTGCCCCCTGCCCGTCTTCCGGCCTGATCATCAACGGCACGGCTGATAAAGTTGCCCCACCAAAAGACACGGTTAATCTGGTGAACAAGCTGCACGAACAAAAGGGTATCACCATCACCCATACCACGGTTGACGGGGCGGATCACTTTTTCAAGGACGAAGACGCGCATATGAACCCGATGATTGGCACCGTTTCGGACTATGTAAAACGGCGGCTGGGCGAGGTTTCCCGGTGAGCGTGCTTGATGAAATGGGCGATAAACTGGCCCGTGACGTGATTGAAGCGATGGAAGAGCTGGGCGATGAGCGGTTTTTTGACAAAGTGTCAAAAGTCCTGCTCGACGCGTCGCCGACCATGCAAGAGGCGTTTCTGACTGCCTACCGCGTGCGCCGCGCCGAACAGCGCGGCCGCGCGTTCATTGACGCGGCGTTGAAAGCCAAGCGTGAGGGCAAAACCGGCCCCAAAGTGCATCTGGAGAGCAGCGGCGGGCATTGACCGCCCCGTTTTCAGACCGGCTGGACCAGCAATTCGACTTTCTGAACGAGCGACGTGGCGATTCAATCTCTGAATGGGGCCATGCGTGGCACGGGTTGGGGTGAAGATCGCAAAAAAGGTGCACCAAGGGTGTGGGATTGGGTGCAGGCCAAAACCCGTATATTTTTCTTGAAATAGCGACCTGATTGGTCGGTATACATCTGCATACCGCCTTCCCCTCCACCCTGTTTTCCGTTAAACGCGGTGCAATCGAATCCAACCAAAGGGTGCCTTATGACGAAGATCAAAGTCGCAAACCCCGTTGTCGAACTTGACGGGGACGAGATGACACGGATCATCTGGCATTTCATCAAGCAAAAGCTGATCTTGCCCTATCTGGATATTGATCTGAAATACTACGATCTGGGCATCGAGGAACGTGATCGCACCAACGATCAGATCACGATCGACAGCGCCCATGCGATCAAGCAATACGGCGTTGGCGTGAAATGTGCGACCATCACGCCAGATGAGGCGCGGGTTGAAGAGTTTGGCCTGAAACAGATGTGGAAAAGCCCAAACGGCACCATCCGCAACATTCTGGGCGGCGTGATATTCCGCCAGCCGATCATTTGCACCAATGTGCCGCGCCTTGTGCCGGGTTGGACCAAGCCGATTGTGATTGGTCGCCACGCCTTTGGCGACCAATATCGCGCGACGGATTTCCACTTTCCGGGGGCTGGCAAACTGTCGATGAAATTCGTCGGCAATGATGGCACCGTGATAGAGCGCGAGGTTTATGACGCCCCTTCGCCGGGCGTTTATATGGGCATGTATAACCTTGATGACAGCATCATCGACTTTGCGCGTGCATCGCTGAACTACGGCCTCAACCTTGGCTGGCCGGTTTACCTTTCCACTAAAAACACCATTTTGAAGGTCTATGATGGCCGCTTCAAAGACCTGTTCCAGCAGATTTATGAGGCCGAGTTTGAGGCCGCGTTCAAGGCCAAGGGCATTGTCTACGAACACCGCCTGATCGACGATATGGTGGCGTCATCCATGAAATGGTCGGGCGGCTATGTCTGGGCCTGCAAGAACTATGACGGTGATGTGCAATCTGATCTGGTGGCGCAGGGCTTTGGGTCGTTGGGCATGATGACATCGGTGCTGATGACGCCCGATGGCAAGATTGTTGAGGCAGAGGCGGCGCATGGCACCGTGACCCGCCACTTCCGCCAGCACCAGAAGGGCAAGGAAACCTCGACCAATTCGGTGGCCTCGATCTATGCCTGGACCGGGGGGTTGAAGCATCGCGCCAAGCTGGACGACAACGCAGCCCTGATGCGCTTTGCCGAAACGCTGGAAAAGGTAACGGTTGATACCGTCGAAGACGGCCATATGACCAAGGATCTGGCGCTGCTGGTGGGCCCCGATCAGAAATGGCTGACGACGATTGGCTATCTGGAAAAGGTTGACGAATACCTGAACAAGGCGATGTAAAAAGATGGGCAAATTGCCCATCCTACGCCAAAATCAGGGGTCGGGAAAACCCGGCCCTTTTTTCAGGGCTGGGCTAGACAGGTCAGCCTTTCTGTCCTGAATTATTCCATGACCAAATCCAAAAATCAAAGTACCTGCCTTTGCAGCAGTGCTTTTTGATATTTTGTTTGGGATTGCGGCGCTTGCGGTTGTGCGCCATGGCGGCAGTTTTGGCGGCATTTCCATTGTCTGGCTGATCGTGCAGGACCGCACCGGATTTCAGGCTGGCTATGCGCAACTGATCTTTGATGCAGCCCTATTTGCGGTGTCTATCCTGATCCTGGATTGGCAGGTTCTGGGATGGTCTTTCCTTGGTGCCGTGGTGTTTAATCTGTTCCTCGCCATCCATCACCGCCGGGACCGCTATATTGCGACATGATCTCGCATGTGCAGAAAGGAAACTCTGGCCTTTCGCCGCCAGCTAAGGTATCGCCGCGCCAAAGCTGACAAATGAAAGAGACCCTCCCGATGGAGCTTCGCAATATCGCGATCATCGCGCACGTTGACCATGGCAAGACGACCCTTGTGGACGAATTGCTAAAACAGTCGGGTGCGTTCCGCGACAATCAGGCCGTGGCCGAACGGGCGATGGACAGCAACGATATCGAGCGCGAACGCGGGATTACGATCCTTGCAAAATGCACGTCGCTTGAATGGGATGGTCGTCGCATCAACATCGTCGATACCCCCGGCCACGCTGATTTCGGCGGCGAGGTGGAGCGTATTTTGTCGATGGTGGACGGCGTGGTTCTGTTGGTGGATGCCGCCGAAGGGCCGATGCCGCAAACGAAATTCGTAACCTCGAAAGCGCTGGCCTTGGGTCTGCGCCCGATTGTGGTACTGAACAAGGTCGACAAGCCCGATGCGGAACCCGACCGCGCGCTGAACGAAGTGTTCGATCTGTTCGCCAACCTTGGCGCCGATGATCATCAGCTGGATTTCCCGGTGCTCTACGCGTCTGGCCGCGCCGGTTGGGCGGATGAGGCCTTGGATGGCCCGCGCAAAGACCTGTCGGCGCTGTACAATCTGGTGCTGAAACACGTGCCGCAGCCTGCACAGCTTGCCCGACGCGCAGAACCGTTTCAGATGTTGGCAACCACATTGTCTGCTGACCCATTCATCGGCCGAATTCTGACCGGCCGTGTGGAAGCGGGCACTGTCAAGGCTGGCGATACCATCAAGGCGCTGTCGCGCGATGGCGAAAAGCTGGAACAGTTCCGGGTATCCAAGGTGTTGGCGTTCCGTGGTCTTTCGCAAGCCCCCATCGAAGTGGGCGAGGCTGGTGATATCATCACGCTGGCGGGCATGTCGAAGGCGACCGTTGCAGATACGCTGTGCGCGCTGGATAACGAAGTGGCGCTGCCCGCGCAACCGATTGATCCACCAACGATTTCTGTGACGTTTGGGATCAACGACAGCCCGCTTGCAGGCAAGGATGGCACCAAGGTGCAAAGCCGCGTCATTCGCGAACGCCTGATGAAAGAGGCCGAGATCAACGTGGCCATCAAGGTCACCGACACCCCCGGCGGCGACGCGTTTGAAGTGGCGGGGCGCGGCGAATTGCAGATGGGTGTGTTGATCGAAAACATGCGCCGTGAAGGGTTCGAGCTGTCAATTTCGCGCCCGCGCGTGCTGTTCCAGACCATCGACGGCGTCCGGTGCGAGCCGATCGAAGAAGTGACCATCGACGTTGATGATGACTACACGGGTGCTGTGATTGAAAAGATCACCGGGCCGCGCAAGGGTGATCTGATTGAAATGAAACCCGCCGGGGTGGGCAAAACCCGCATCATCGCGTATGTGCCATCGCGCGGGTTGATCGGCTATCATGGCCAGTTCATGACCGATACCCGCGGCACCGGCGTGTTGAACCGCGTGTTCCATGAATGGGCACCGCACAAAGGGCCGATTGAAGGCCGTCGTGCGGGCGTTCTGATTTCGATGGAAAGCGGAATTTCGGTGGCCTACGCCATGTGGAAGCTGGAAGATCGTGGCCACTTCTTCATCGGGGTGCAGGAGCCAGTCTATACCGGCATGATCATTGGTGAACATAACCGCGACAATGATCTTGAAATTAACCCATTGAAGGGCAAACAGCTTACAAACGTGCGGGCCTCCGGCACCGACGAAGCGGTGCGCCTGACCACGCCGGTGAAACTGTCGTTGGAACAGGCGATTGCCTATATCGACGACGATGAATTGGTCGAGGTCACACCAAAGGCCGTGCGCATGCGCAAACGGCATTTGGACCCGCATGAACGCAAGCGCGCGTCAAAGTCGGCATAATCAAACTATCGCCCCGGCGAAGGCCGGGGCCTCGATCCATGGAGCGGTATCGTCGGGACCCCGGCCTCCGCCGGGGCGATACAGACCACGAGTGGCTATAGGCCGACCTCTTCCACCACCATCAGATCGCGGACCGATGCACCCTTTGCATGGGCCAACGCCGCCTGATAACCGGGCGAATTATAGCAGTCCACCGCCGCCTCTAAGGATGGAAACCGGGCCACCACATTGCGCGGGCGATCATTGCCTTCCAACTGCACATAACGGCCGCCACGGGCAAGGAAAACACCGCCATGCGCTGCGATGGCAACCGTCGCCCCTGCAGCATAGCGGGCATAAGCATCGGCATCCGTCACCTGCACATGGGCAATCCAAAGCGCTGTTGGCATGGCCTACCCCCTGATCACTGCGATCGCGGCGGCAATTGCCGCATCGGCACCGGCAATATCCATCCCGCCTGCCTGCGCCATATCGGGCCGCCCGCCGCCGCCCTTGCCCCCCATCGCTTCGGCGGCCGCACGCGCCAGATCGACGGCCGAAAGCCGGTCGGTCAGGTCTTTGGTGACCCCAGCCGCGATGGCGGGTTTTGCGCCAGTATCAGCAATCAAAAGCACAGCACCAGACCCAAGCCGGGCCTTCATATCATCGATCAGGCCGGGAAGATCCCTGCCAGACACGCCAGACAGCACTTGCGCAATGAACCGTATGCCATTGATTTCCTTGGTCTCCGGTCCAGAAGCCCCGCCACCCCCCATCGCCAGTTCGCGGCGCAGTTGCGCCACTTCATTGGTCAGTTGGCGCCGTTCATCAAGCAAGACCTTGACACGATCCGCCAGCTCGACCGGCACAGTTTTTAACACTGCGGACAGATCAGCCAACTGCTTCATCTGCGCGTTGACATACGCCAGTGCGCCGCTGCCCGTCAGCGCCTCGATCCGACGCACGCCCGAGGATGACGCGGAATCGCTCAGCAAGACAAGCAGCCCGATTTCACCAAGCCGCGCCACATGGGTGCCGCCGCACAGCTCCAGACTGTAGGTTTGTCCATCAGCACCTTTGCCTGACCCCGCCAGCGCCCCCATTGAGACGACGCGCACCTCATCGCCGTATTTTTCGCCAAACAGCGCCTGCGCGCCAAGGCCGCGTGCATCGTCCGGCGTCATAATCCGGGTTTCAACGGCACTATTTTGGCGGATCAGGCTGTTCACCTCGGCTGCGACCTGCGTCATCTCGTCAGGTGACATGCCCTTTGAATGGCTGAAATCAAACCGCAAACGGTCAGGCGCATTCAGCGATCCGCGCTGTGCAACGTGATCCCCAAGCGTGCGCCGCAAGGCTTCGTTCAGCAAATGGGTGGCGGAATGATTGGCTTGGATGGCGGCGCGGCGGGTGGCATCGACAGCCAAGGCCGCCCCCTGCCCGACGACAATTTCACCTTCCGTCACCTCGGCATTGTGCAAGATCAACCCCTGCCCTTTGCGGGTATCGGTAATGTGCGCCGATCCGGTAGCCGTGCGCAATACCCCGGTATCGCCGGCCTGGCCGCCGCTTTCGGCATAAAACGGGGTTTGATTAAGAACGATTTGCACGGATTGGCCCGTGATTGCTTTGGCAATCGCAGCACCGCCCGACACTATGGCCAGAACCTGCCCCTCGGCCGTTAGGGTATCGTAGCCTAAAAATTCACTCGCGCCGTGCTTTTCGGACAAATCAAACCAAATGGCCGCGTCGGATGTTTCCCCTGTGCCCGACCATGACGCGCGCGCTTTGGCCTTTTGATCAGCCATCGCCGCATCAAATCCAAGGGTGTCAACCGTGCGCCCCTGTTCGCGCAGGGCGTCTTGCGTCAAATCCAGCGGGAATCCGTAGGTATCATACAGCTTGAACGCCGCAGCACCGGGCAAGGCAGCACCTTCGGGAATACGGGCCAATTCATCACCCAGCAAATGCAAACCACGCTCCAATGTTTGGCGAAAGCGGGTTTCTTCCAGACGCAGGGTTTCTTCGATCATGGCTTGGCCACGGCTAAGTTCGGGGTAAGCCGCCCCCATCTGGCGCACCAAAGCCGGTACCAGACGGTGCATAACCGGGTCTTTCGCGCCCAGTTGATGGGCATGGCGCATGGCGCGGCGCATGATCCGGCGCAAAACATAGCCGCGCCCTTCATTGGACGGCATCACGCCATCGGCAATAAGGAACGACGTTGACCGCAGATGATCCGCAATCACCCGGTGGTGGGTTTTGCCCGGGCCATCGGGGTCGGTGCTGGTGGCATGCGCCGAGGCTTCGATCAGGCTGCGCATAACATCGGTGTCGTAATTGTCGTGCCTGCCCTGCAGCAGCGCGCCGATGCGTTCCAACCCCATGCCGGTATCAATGCTTTGCATCGCAAGCGGCTTCATGGTTCCGTCAGCAAACTGTTCATTTTGCATGAACACGTTGTTCCAGATTTCGATAAAACGATCACCATCTTCATCCGGGCTGCCGGGTGGGCCGCCTGCGATATGATCGCCGTGGTCATAGAAAATTTCAGTACAGGGTCCGCAAGGCCCGGTTGGCCCCATGCGCCAAAAGTTGTCATCGGTGGGAATTTTGATGATGCGGTGGTCTGGCAGCCCTGCAATTTTCTTCCAAAGCGTCGCCGCCTCATCGTCGGTGTGGTAAACGGTCACGCAAAGCTTGTCCTTGTTCAGACCGAAATCGCGGGTCAGCAATTCCCAGCTAAAACCAATCGCTTCGGCTTTGAAATAATCGCCAAAGCTGAAATTGCCCAGCATTTCGAAAAAGGTATGGTGGCGCGCGGTGTAGCCGACGTTATCAAGATCGTTGTGCTTACCGCCCGCCCGTACACATTTCTGTGCCGAAGTTGCGCGGACGTAGTCGCGGGTTTCAACCCCGGTGAAGCAATTCTTGAACTGAACCATGCCCGAATTGGCAAACATCAAGGTGGGGTCATTGCGCGGCACAAGGGACGAACTTTCCACTGCGCGATGCCCGTTGCGCACGAAGAAATCAAGAAACGTCGATCGGATATCGTTCAGGGATGGCATGGTCTTGGGGCTTTCTGTCAGACATTGCGCGTGGCTTTCGCTACCGTCTATCTTTGCCAACAGAGCCTGTCCATCGCAACAAGGCGCTGACTGTGAAAACGGGCCGGGGGATGGTGCCCCGGCCCGGGTAATAGCCTGAAACTGGGTTACATATCGACCAGATCATCCCCGGATGCCGCTTCAGGCATGTGAAAATCAAGCCCGTTTGCGGCACGAATTTTATCTTCGATGGCATTCGCCACCGATGGGTTTGATTTCAAGAACTGCTTGGCATTGTCACGCCCCTGACCGATGCGTTCGTCGCCATACGAATACCAAGAGCCAGATTTTTCCACCACGCCCACTTTGACACCCAGATCAACCAATTCGCCAACCTTGGAAATACCCTCGCCATACATGATGTCGAATTCCACCTGCTTGAAGGGCGGCGCCACCTTGTTCTTTACCACTTTGACGCGGGTGGTATTGCCGACAACTTCGTCACGATCCTTGATCGCACCAATGCGGCGAATATCAAGGCGCACCGAGGCGTAGAATTTCAACGCATTACCGCCGGTTGTGGTTTCGGGGCTGCCGAACATCACGCCAATTTTCATCCGGATCTGGTTGATGAAAATCACCATGCAGTTGCTGCGGCCAATGCTGGCGGTCAGTTTGCGCATGGCCTGGCTCATCAACCGGGCCTGCGCGCCCATTTGCATGTCGCCCATATCGCCTTCGATTTCCGATTTCGGCGTCAGAGCCGCCACCGAATCCACTACAACCAGACTTACCGCACCGGACCGCACCAATGTATCGACGATCTCCAACGCCTGCTCGCCCGTGTCGGGCTGGCTGATCAACAATTCATTCAGATCAACGCCCAGCTTTTTGGCATATTGCGGATCAAGCGCGTGTTCGGCATCCACAAAGGCGCAAACGCCGCCTTTTTTCTGTTCTTCTGCAACCACATGCAGCGTCAGTGTGGTTTTACCCGACGACTCGGGTCCGTAGATTTCAATGATCCGACCCTTTGGCAGGCCGCCGATTCCCAGCGCAATATCAAGGCCGATGCTGCCGGTGGATGTCGCTTCGATATCCATGGCGGCACTATCCGCCCCCAACCGCATGATAGAGCCTTTGCCAAATTGCCGTTCAATCTGTGCCAGCGCGCTTTCGAGTGCTTTTGATTTATCTACAGACTTGTCCATATCGCGCTTTCCGTTCAGATCAAGAAGTGTTGCCGATGCCATGTGCCTATCCTTATTTCACAGCCGCAGATCAGCGGCAATCATTGCGTTTGTTCACCAAGTGTTCTATCACATATGAGATCAAAAGATGAACATTTCAATCTCTTTTTCATAAATTTAGCTTTTTCTGAAATCGGTTAAGGGTTGGTTAAGCCGGGCATTCAAATTGAATGAATTTTGATATGAGGCTTGAATGCTTGTTGTCTGGACGCCGAAGCTGGTGTTTTTGGCAACATCCAAAACCGGAACCGCCGCGATTGAAGCCGCGTTGGACTCGTTGGCTGCCTGGGCTAACCTTCGGCCCCCGACTTTGAAACACACGACGGTGCAGCGCTATCACCAGTTTTTGCACCCTTATCTTCAAGCCACGTCTGGAAGCGCGTTTCAGGTTGCCGCGATGATCCGCGAACCGCGTGATTGGTTGGGCCGTTGGTACCGGTTTGGCATGCGCGAGGAGATGTCGGTTCGGAAAAAAGCACCAGCGGGTTAAGCTTTGATGCATTTGTGCAAGCGTATTGTTCTGCACAGCGACTAAAGTTTGCAGATGTCGGATCACGGGCAGATTTTTTGCAGGCCTACGGTACGCAATGGATAGACGGCCTGTTTCGTTATGAAGATATCGGACCGTTTGTGCATTTTCTGGAAGACAAACCGGACTGCGAAATCAGTCTGCCACGACCGAATGTATCACCGCCGGGTCGCCTTGATCTTAGCCAAAACACCGAAACCTTGTTGCATCAAATTGCGGCAAAGGATTTTGATCTTTACCGCACTCTTGCGCCAAACTGGCGAAACGTCGGTTCAAAGCCGCAAGCGGGGTTTCGGCGCGGGTTAATGCAACTGGCCCTGCACCGTAATTGTCAGATCATTCAACGAGAACGGCTTTGGCAGAAATACCGAATTGGGGATGCGGGCCTGACCTTCGGTCAAGCAATCTTCAGCATAACCCGACACGAAAATCACACGCACATCGGGGCGTGCCACCAATGCCTTGCGCACCCAACTTGGGCCGTCCATTCCGGGCATAACCACGTCGGTTACGAAAACATCCACTTCAAGGGCCGGGTCTTCCAGCGTTCGCAGGGCCTCTTCCGCGTTTTCAGCCTCCAGCACGGTGTAGCCGCGCATCCGAAGGGCACGGCTGGCAAAGGCGCGCACAGGGGCTTCATCTTCTACCAGCAGTACCACGCCTTCGCCTTGCTTCATCAACATACGGCGTGGCTCGGCTACCGGCACCGCCAACACATCTTCTGCCTCCGGCTCACGGATCGGGAAGTATAACTGAAAGGTTGACCCCACGCCCAGGACACTGTCGACGAAAATATAACCACCAGATTGTTTGACAATCCCATAGGCTGTTGACAGGCCCAAACCAGTGCCTTCGCCGACACGCTTGGTGGTAAAAAACGGCTCAAAGATTTTTTCCATCCGGTCTGCGGGAATTCCGCAACCGGTATCTATCACCCGAATGATCGCATAATCACCGGCGGGCACTTTCGCGCGGTCGCGGTGCATGTCTTGGGTCAGCTTGCAAAGTTCGGTTTCAATGCGAATGGTGCCGCCCTGATCCATCGCATCGCGGGCATTCACCACCAAATTCATCAGCACCTGTTCAAGTTTGCGTTTATCAGCCCGAATCGGGCCAAGGTCAGCGCCATGAGCGACCCGCAGTTTTACGCGTTCGCCAAGCAATCGATTGAGCAGATGGGTCAGATCTGACAGAACATCCTGCAAATCAATCTGTTCTGGCTTGAGCGTTTGTTTGCGCGAATAGGCCAGCAACTGGCCAACCAAGCTGGCGGCACGATTGGCGTTTTGGTGGATTTGCACAAGATCGGCATAATCCAGATCTTCGCGGTCATGACGCAACAGCAAAAGATCGCAGTGGCCAGAAATCGCCGTCAGCAAATTGTTGAAGTCATGCGCAATACCGCCAGCCAACTGACCAATGGCTTGCATCTTTTGGCTTTGAACAAATTGCGCTTCCAGCGTTTTGAGAGCAGTCGCATCATTCAACACCGCAAGCACGCCGGGCCTGCCGATATCGACAGATCGTCGCAAACTTACTTGCAAAAACTGTTCCGCGTCATTGCCACGGGCGCGCAGTACTTCGGCAGCGACCGGCACGCGTTCCATCACAACATCGCTCAACCAATCAATGACAGGGCGACCCAAGCCTTCGAACAGGTCGTGAAACATTTGGCCGGGCGCCACATCAAGCGCCAACAGTTCGCGCGCTGCACGATTGGCGATTATCAACGTGCCATCCGCCGTGAATTTCATCAGGGCGACCGGGACATGTTCGAAATCTGCCAACATGGTATCACCCTGAACACGGGCTGCGACTGGCATTAAATATATCTCGCGGCGTTCGCCCGCACCTTCTATTTCGGCAAGTATGGCACGCACCGGGCCACCGCTGGCATTTACTTCGACTTCTTCGCCAGAATGGAAAACCGTGCCATTAAACACCTGATCAATGCGTTTTGGCCGCGCGCCCAGCAGACGCCGCATCGCTTCGTTGGAAAAAAGTATAACCCCGGTTTTGTTGGCAACCAGCATCGGCAGGCTTAACGATTCGGCGCCGCGTCCGGCGGTGGACCGATCCAGAAACTCTTCCAGACGCCAAAGAAACTGATTGGGGGCTATACGGTGCACAGAAAGCCTTGTGTGACCGCGGCGCGTGACAACATCCTCTCGCGCGGTGCCAAGGTTGCTGGCACGGCTTTGCAACCGAAACAGAACCGCACCGGGATTGGCAAAATGATCGCGCAGCGTGGCAACCAGCGTGGCACCATCCTTTACACCAAACCGGTCAAGTGCCGCCGCATTTTGAAAGCCGATCTGCCCAAGATCGTCGGTCGAAAAACAAGGGGCGGCATCAAGCCCTATCAAAGTTCCAAGCCGCTTTTCCATGCCATGACTGCGCATCGTCCCCAAAAAAGCCAAGCCGCGAATGGTCAGACCCAACACAGCAAATGTCGCACCTGCAAGCATTGCAATCAACTGCGCAGCAGCATCGCGCATCAACAGGCCCGCAGCGATGCACAAGGATGCGACCACAAACAGCAACCATATCCGAGAGCCCAGCCCACGGGCGGTGCTGATCACACTGCCATTCTTGGATGCCGATATTGTCAAATGCCCTCTCCGTGCCGCACTGCGTTGGCTTATACGAAGGGTTAAGTGTTAATTGGGGCTTAATGCTGACCAAAAAACACCCGGAAGTTGTTTAGTGTTCTATGCGTTTCGCGCCAAAATGGCCAAAAAGAAGCCGTCACCCCCATGAAGCGGCGTGAAATGGCGGTCTGATTGCTGTTGCCAATCGGGTGAACTTTGCAAAAAGCGGGCGATTTGATCTTGGTTTTCGTCGGCAAGAAGCGAACATGTGACATAGGCCAACATGCCGTTATGTGCCACGAAAGCTGCGGCTTTGGTCAAGATTTCAGCTTGTAATGCGGTAAGCTCTGCCAGCCGTGGCTCGGTTAGCGCCCATTTTCCGGCGGGGTCGCGCCGCCAGCTGCCAGATCCGGAACAGGGTGCGTCGACCACCACCAAATCATAGGGTGCCCGCAATTCGGCCGTGGTCAGCATGCCGATTTTTGCGCCCGCGCGCTTTGCCCGGTCTGGCAGATCGCGCATGCGGGCGGGCTCGGCGTCATAGGCCCAGATGTGGCTGTTCAAGCGCGCAGCGAGCGCGAGCGTTTTGCCACCGCCCCCGGCACAGTAGTCAAGGATGTTTTGGCCCGGATGCGCTGGAATGTCTTCAACAATCGCCTGCGAAGCGGCATCTTGCAAGTCATAAAGACCATCAAGATAAGGCTGTATTGTCATAAGCTTGCGGCTTGATGTTAACACGGCAAGTGAAGTTGTGGCCAAGGGATGCGGTGTGGCCTCTATGCCCTCAGCCGCCAACAATGCAATGACTTTGTCGCGCGATGTCCGTGCTATATTGACCCGCAGGAACACTGGGGCGCGGTTTTGAAGGGCTTGCATGATGGCGGTGAACTGGTCACCCAAGCTGTGCTGCAGGCGGGGGGCAAGCCAGTCGGGGCAATCCAGTGCCGCAAGATCGCTGGTGGGTTGGACTGTATCAGCTGCTGTCAGGCCTGTCGGGGCGTGACCGATGCCTGTGAACACCAAAGTTGCATCCTCACCCAATGCCCGCAACCGGCCCAGCATCAGGCCGCGGCCTGTCTCAGCCCCGCCAAGCGCTGCGTAAGACCGTTTGCAGCGCCAGGCATCAAACACCAGATCGCGGATCGCAGCCCTGTCACCAGAGCCCGCAAAGCGGTTGGCGCGACCCCAGTTTGTAAGAGCAGGCTCCAGCGGCGTGCCGCCAAGTGCGCGGTCAAGAACCTCGATC
>JAYSPY010000044.1:0-27190 GCA_043721855.1 Pseudorhodobacter sp. | reverse complement strand
CGACAAGGGGCAGGTGCGCTTCAAAGGGGCGCCTGTCACCGGGCCGGGGCCGGTGAGGGGGGTGCCCTTGAAGCTGACCACGCCGTGATCGGGCAGGGTCAGACCGGCCATGAGGTTGATCAGCGTGGTTTTGCCAGAACCGGAAAAGCCGAGGATGGCGAGGAATTCGCCGTCCTTGACGCTCAGCGACAGGTTGCGCAGCACGGTGCGGTCGCCGTAGCCCTTTGAAACGTTTGTAAATTCAAGGATGGCCATGCGGATCACCGGTTGTTCGAAAAGGTGAACAGCGATTGCAGCGCGAACATCACCCGGTCTAACAGAAAGCCGATGATGCCGATGGCCAGCACGGCGACCATGATCCGGGCCAGGCTGTCTTGTGAGCCATTCTGAAACTCATCCCAGACGAATTTGCCAAGGCCGGGGTTTTGCGCCAGCATTTCAGCCGCAATCAACACCATCCAGCCCACCCCAAGCGACAGCCGCAACCCTGTGAAAATCAGCGGCAGCGCCGATGGCAGCACCAACCGGGTCACTTTGACCCAAGGTGACAGCTTCAAAACCCGGCCCACATTAACCAGATCCTTGTCAATCGACGCCACGCCCAGTGCCGTGTTGATCAGCGTCGGCCAAAGCGAACACAGCGTCACCGTGATGGCCGAAATCAGGAAGGATTTTGACACCCCGCCCTCGCCCCCCGCATAGGCCGCTGATACAACCATAGTCACAATCGGCAACCACGCCAGCGGCGAGACGGGCTTGAAAATCTGCACCAGCGGGTTGATCGCGGCATTGGTCAGTGGCGACAAGCCCGACACAATGCCAAGCGGCACCGCGATTGCCGTGGCGAACAAAAATCCTGCAAACACCGTTTTGATCGAGGTCCAGATTTGCTGATAGTAAGCAGGCTTGCCGGTGTAGACGCGCGATTTTACGTCGTCCGCTTTCCCCGCAGCAACCAGCTCTGCGTTTTTGCTGTCTTGCTTTGCATAAAACTCGGCTTCCTTCACGCCCTCGGCCGCTGCATCGTTGTGCAAGACAACGGCCTGTTGCCAGACTTGCCCCGGCCCAGGAATGGCCCCAAGCGACGTTTGTACTGTGGGTGCAAGCAGCGCCCAAAGTGCCAGAAACCCCAGAATAGCCGCCAGCGGCACCCCCAGCAGACGCCAAAGATCGCGAAGATGGGCTTTGGGCGCATCACCCGCAAGAATTTTCAAAACCGGCGTAAACCATGGCAACCCAAAGACTTTGAACCAACCATCCAACATGTTGATGACTGAAAATCGTTTGGCGCGTCGGGTCTCGGCGGCATCACTACGGATCTGGGTCGGGTCGATGGCAGTCAAATTGCGTCCTCCGAAAAGCGGGTGTCGCGGCACATGTGCGCCGCGATATTGGTGTGATCAGTTGACGATTTCGCCGCCGGCAACCGTTTGGTTGCCCTTCAACCCAATGACCAAAGCGTCGATATAGGCGTTGGGCGCTTTGCCATCATAAGGCACACCGTCGATGAAATCGGCCACAGGCTCGCGGTAGCCGTCGACATCAAAATCGAACATGTCGGCGGTGGCATTGCCGTCGGCAATCACGGCCTGTGCGGCGGCAACATAGAGGTCGGATTTATACACCGACTTGGCGGTTTCATCATACCAAGCGTCTGGTTTTACTTCGGCAATCTGCCCCCAACGGCGCATTTGCGTCAGATACCAGACCGCATCCGACGCATAGGGGAAGGTCGCGTTATAGCGGAAAAACACGTTGAAATCCGGTGCCGGGCGTTTGTCGCCTTTTTCATACTCAAACGTGCCGGTCATCGAATTGGCGATCACCGCGGCATCCGCACCCACATACTCGGGCCGCGCCAAAATCTCCACCGCTTCGGCACGATTGGCGTTGTCGCCTTCGTCCAGCCAGATGGCCGCGCGGATCAAGGCCTTGGTCAACGCCAGCGTGGTGTTCGGGTTGGCGGCGGCAAATTCCGCCGTCATGCCGAATACCTTTTCAGGGTTGTTCTTCCAGATATCGGCATCGGTGATCACCGGCACGCCGATGCCCTTGGCCACGGCCGCCTGATTCCACGGCTCGCCCACCGCATAGCCAAGAATAGTGCCTGCTTCCAGCGTCGCAGGCATCTGCGGTGGCGGGGTGACCGAAATCAGAACATCGCCGCCAATTTGGCCAGACACATCATCGGTGCTGTAAAAGCCGGGGTTTATCCCGCCCGCCGCCAGCCAATAGCGCAGTTCGTAATTATGTGTCGATACCGGAAATACCATGCCCAGATTGAACGGCTTGCCCTCGGCTGCATAGCTGTCCACCACAGGTTTCAATGCAGATGCCGGAATGGGATGCACGGGCTTGCCATCAGCGTCCAGCGCCACATTCGGCTTCATCGCCTCCCACACTGCGTTGGATACGGTGATGGCGTTGCCGTTCAGATCCATCGAAAGCGGCGTGATCAACGCGGCTTTGGTGCCATACCCAATCGTGGCCGCAATCGGTTGCCCGGCCAGCATATGCGCGCCGTCCAATTCACCCGACACCACGCCGTCCAGCAAAACCTTCCAGTTTGACTGCGCCACAAGGGTAACGGACAGTCCCTCATCCTCAAAAAACCCCTTTTCCTTGGCAATCGCCAACGGCGCCATGTCTGTCAGCTTGATAAATCCAAGCGTCAATTCGTCTTTTTCAATGCCAGGCGTTTCGGCAAAAGCGGGGCCTGCCAGAATGGCTGCGGATGTAAGAAGGGTGGCAATACGGATCATGTCTGGCTGTCCTGTAACTGAAGGCGGGTTAGAGTCCCGCAAAAACGAAAAAAGGCCGCTGACTCACGCCGCAAAAGCTGCGACTGGTCAGGCGGCCATGCCCATAATCCCGATTTTTGGGATGTCAGAAGCCACGCCATTGCAGCTTCTGACCGTAATCTGCGCGCGCCGGGCGACATGCGTCAAGTCAGGTTGGTGCAGATTTCTGTCGTCTTGCACACCCAATGCCGCAATGCAGCAATTACGCCCAAAATTTCATCATCCAACGACTGCAGGATCAAAAATCTTGCCATCAAAGAATTGGTTACGGCCCAGAATCAACGCACCACGCTATGATGGCACGGGTGTCGGTGTCGCTGACAATCCCTCTGCCTTGTCAGATGCTGCCGGCAAATCAGCCGCTTCTGCCGCCAGATGCGTGCGGTAAATATCGCTTCGATACGTCGCTCGCGCGCGGTCGATTGCCTGCCCAAGGGTCAGCCCGTATCGCTGCGCCAAGGCAGCGCCTATCCAGGCACCCTGACTGCGCCACGGAAAATTTGCGGCTCCTGCATGAAATTCGATGAATTGCCCAACATGCGTCTCCCGCCCGTTTCGCGATGTGACGATACGGCCGGAAAAGGCATGATCCAGCAGATCAGGCGACAGATCAAGAAACGCAGGCCGCCCCAAAACCTCGGCGGCGGTCGTGTGATTTGACGCATCCCCCAACCACCTGCATGCACGCCAAACTGCGCGGATCAGACGGCCCGCCAATTCAGGATGCTCTTCGCACCACCCTGTCCTTGTGGCCAATACCTTTTCAGGGGCTTGGCTCCAGATTGCGGTGCCAGACATCAGCAATTCAGCCCCTGCCACCTCTACCGCGTGACTTCCCCATGGCTCACCCACGCAAAACGCGTCAATTTCATCCTGACCAAGTGCGGCAGCCATCCGCGCGGGCGGCACCGTCAGAATGTTTATCGCAATCGGGGACGCCAGACCAAGCCCGCCAAGCCAATAGTGCACAAGCTCGGCATGCATCGAAAACAAAAACGGCACCCCGATGCGCAAGGGAATGCCAAGCTCGTACAGCGCGCGCCCTGCCGCGGCGGCATCGGTGAAATCAAATCCATAGCCACGCGCTGTCATCAACTTGGCAATCCGGCCCGAAACCCCGATCACCTGCCCGTTCAACGACAGCACCATCGGCGCCTCTAACGCAGACTTACCCCCGCCTAAGCCCAAGGCCGTCGCCACCGGCACCACGGACAGCATCTGTGCTGCCACCACCTGCCCGAAATCCAGCATATCGCGCAGCATCGACCATGACGCCCCCCGGTGCAGATCAAGATGCAAACCCTCGGCTTCGGCAAAGCCAAACTCGGCTGCCACAATCAACGGCGCGGCATCCACCAACGGAATGAACCCAAGGGGCAAAGTCACCGTCATCTCAGCAAATCCGCCGCCGTGACCAAAGCGGCTGCCACATCGGCGATGCGCTTGCCCTGATCCATCGCTGCCTTTCGGATCAACGCATAGGCTTGTTCTTCACCAATGCCTTTGGCACGCATCACCATCCCCTTGGCACGGTCTATGACTTTGCGTTCTTCCAGCGCAGTCTTTGTTGCTGCCAGTTCCACCCGCATCCGCTGAAACACATGAAACCGCGCGATCGCCGCATCAAGAATGGGTTTGATCCGGTCTGCCCGCAGCCCGTCCACCACATAGGCCGAAACCCCCGCCTCAATCGCCGCACGGGTCAGGCTGGCATCAGACCGGTCCACGAACATCGCAACCGGGCGGTCCATCGCACCCGACGCTATGGACAGGTCTTCCAGAACATCGCGCGACGGATTGGCCAGATCTATCAACACCAGATCGGGGTTGCGTTCCGCCACCCTGCGCGCAAGCCCGGTTTCTTCGGCAATCACCTGAATATCGTGATCCCCCAATTCAGCCAGCCCATCGACAATCAGCAAAGCCCGATCACGGTCTTTTTCCACAACAATAATGGATAGCCGGTCTGCCATGGACTGCCTTTTCGGGGTGGTGTCGTCTTGCTGCGGCATAGCGCGGCAGGTTGGGTATGACGCGAACACTCCACCTGTGCCGGGGCATTACCGCAAGAACGCCCAAGACCTGCATATTTTATCCGCACATTTGGCCGTTATGGCTAAGAATTAAGCGCGCGACACCCCCGCGACCGGCGTCCAGATCACATCATCAATGCGCGCAGCACCGGTTGCCAGCATCACCAGCCGGTCAAACCCAAGCGCTATCCCACTGGCATCAGGCATCAGCGCCAGGGCAGCCAGAAAATCCTCGTCCAGCGGATACCGCTCGCCATAGACACGCGCTTTTTCATCCATCTCAAGGCCAAAACGGCGGCGTTGTTCGGCCGGATTGGTCAATTCGCCAAACCCATTGGCAAGCTCCACGCCGCAGGCGTAGACCTCAAACCGTTCCGCCATGCGCGGATCATCTGCCACGGGGCGGGCAAGCGCCGCTTCTGCCGCAGGATAGCGGTCCAGCACCGTCATACGGCCAAGCCCAAGGTTCGGCTCGACCCGTTCCACCAAAGCGCGGCTCAACATATCTGACCACGTGTCATCGGCCGCGCGTTTTATCCCTGCTTGGTCCATCGCCTCCCCAAGCGCCACAGCGTCCGTCGATCCATCCGCCGCAATGCTGGCCAGCAGATCAATCCCGGCATAGCGCTGAAACGCATCCACCACAGAGATCCGCTCAAATTCCACAAACGGATCACAAACCCTGTCGCGGTAACGCAGCACCAAAGCCCCTGCTGCCTTTGCCGCCAAACGAAGCATCGCCGCACAATCGACCATCAACTGATCATAGGCCTCCCCCACCCGGTACCATTCCAGCATGGTAAATTCCGGGCTATGCAGCGGCCCGCGTTCCCGGTTGCGCCAGACATGGGCAAAAGATGCGATCCGCACCTCGCCCGCCGCCAACAGCTTTTTCATCGCAAATTCCGGCGAGGTGTGCAGATACATCGGCCGTGCCACACCGTCATTGCCGATGGCTTGCGTGGCAAAGCCGTGCAAATGCGCCTCATTGCCCGGCGATACCTGCAAGGCTGCGGGGTCCACCTCAATAAACCCGTCATCCGCCAGATATCCCCGCAAGCCCGCCTGAATACGGTTGCGCGCCAACAGCAAGGGGCGCCGGTCGGCATGCACGGCAGGCGTCCACCATGGCGATGCGGCATCATAACGGCGGCTTGTCATCTGATCACGGCTTTCGGCTGGAGATTTCTGCATTGATAGGCTAGGCCCACAGGCAACTGCGCTGCCTTTACCGGGCGCGCCCATCTATCACAAGGAAGCTTCCGTGAAAGTCATCGCGTCCAGCCTGCGCAAGGGAAATGTAGTTGATCTGGACGGGCGTCTGTATGTCGTTCTGACGGCCGAGAATTTTCACCCCGGCAAAGGCACACCCACCACCCAGATCGACATGCGCCGCATTTCGGACGGCGTGAAAGTATCTGAACGCTGGCGCACCACGGAACAGGTGGAAAAGGCCCAGGTCGATGACAGCGACTATGATTTTCTGTATGAAGACGGCGAAGGTTTCCATTTCATGGAACCCAACAGCTATGAACAGATCGCCGTTTCAGGCGATGTGATCGGCGATCAAAAGGTGTTCTTGGTCGACGGCATTCGCGTATCGCTCAAGACCCATCAGGGCATGGCCATCGCGATCGAACTGCCGATGAAAGTCACCGTTGAAATCGTTGAAACCGAACCGGTGATGAAAGGGCAAACCGCATCATCAAGCTACAAGCCGGCAATCCTGTCGAACGGCCTGCGCGTTATGGTGCCCCCGCATATCAGCACCGGCACCAAGATCGTGATATCGACCGAAGATAATTCCTATGTGGAACGCGCAAGGTCTTGAGGCATCTACACGCCAGTCTGGAACCGCCCAACCAGCGCTTTACCAATCAGCAAGGCCGGCCCAACCCGCCCGGTTTTTGCAGCCCAAAACCCCGCCCCCGCACTCCCGCCCCGCACACGCGCCGCCGCACTCCCGCCGCCACAACCCCGCCGCCACAACCCCGCGCGCCGCACTCCCGCCGCCACAACCCCGCTGCAGGGTGCGCATTCGCGGGACTCCACCCTCGCCAACTTCGATAATCCCCCACTCCAAAGCCGCCGCATTGGCCGCCGCTTTCCTCACCCTGGAGGCAGGTGACCCCGACTTGGACCCGCTGCAAAACCCATCGATAGTCCCACGACCAGAATTGACATGCTCCAACCCTCTCACCTCCAAGCCACCATGGCATCCACATGATCCGCTTCTTCCTCCATTTCCTTTTCGCCCAAATACTCGCTTTCCTGGCCCCCCTTCTTCCAATCCCCCCAATCGCATCCAACTGATGCCCGTTCGTCCATTTCCTTTTCGCCCAAATACTCCCTTTCCTGGCACCCCCTTCCCCCAAGCCCCCCATCCAGAGTATACCGCCCGCCATGACGCAAAATCTGCCCAACCCCCGCCCTGACCGCCGCCCTGACCTCGCCCCGAAACCCACGTTTCGGAACGCCGAAGGTGCCCCTGCCAACAGACCCGGCCAGCCCACCATCGGGATGGTCAGCCTTGGCTGCCCGAAAGCTCTGGTTGACAGCGAACGCATCCTGACCCGCCTTCGCGCCGAAGGCTACGCCATTTCCCCCGATTACGCCGGGGCTGACGCCGTCATCGTCAACACCTGCGGCTTTCTTGACAGCGCAAAAGCCGAGTCGCTGGAAGCCATCGGCGAGGCGCTGGCCGCCAATGGCCGGGTCATCGTGACGGGTTGTCTGGGGGCGGATCCGCAATATATCACCGGCGCACACCCAAAGGTTCTGGCCGTCACCGGCCCGCATCAATACGAGTCGGTTCTGGATGCCGTGCACAAGGCCGTGCCCGCCAAACCCGACCCGTTCATCGACCTTTTGCCCGCCTCTGCCGTCACGCTGACCCCGCGCCATTACAGCTACCTCAAGATTTCTGAAGGCTGCAATCACGCCTGCAAATTCTGCATTATCCCCGATATGCGCGGCAAACTGCAATCCCGCCCCGCTTTCGCAGTGCTGCGCGAAGCTGAAAAGCTGGTGCAGGCCGGGGTTCGCGAATTGCTGGTGATCAGCCAAGATACCTCTGCCTACGGCGTCGATATCAAGCACGCGACCGACCGCGGCCACCGCGCCCATATCACCGATCTTGCCCGCGATCTGGGATCGCTCGGCGCATGGGTGCGCCTGCACTACGTCTACCCTTACCCGCATGTGCGAAACCTGATCCCGCTGATGGCGGATGGGCTGATCCTGCCCTATCTCGACATCCCGTTCCAACACGCCGATCCGGGCGTTCTGCGCCGCATGGCCCGCCCCGCCGCCGCCGCGCGGACCCTGGACGAAATCGCCGCATGGCGGGATATTTGCCCCGATATCACCCTGCGCTCGACCTTCATCGTCGGCTATCCGGGCGAAACGGAGGCCGAGTTTCAAACCTTGCTGGATTGGATGGACGACGCGCAACTGGACCGCGTCGGCTGCTTCCAATACGAAAACGTCGCCGGGGCACGGTCAAACGCCCTGCCAGACCATGTGGCGGATGAAGTGAAACAAGACCGCTGGGATCGGTTTATGGCAAAGGCGCAGGCGATTTCCGAGGCAAAACTGGCTCAAAAAGTTGGCCGCATGATAGAGGTAATCGTCGACGAAGTAGACGCCGAAGGTGCCACCTGCCGCACCAAATCGGATGCACCAGAAATTGACGGGAATTTGTTCATTGATGCGGGTTTTGAGGAATTGCTGCCGGGGGATATTGTATCGGTGACAGTAGAGGAAGCGGGCGACTATGATTTATGGGGGCGGGTTGGGTGAGACTGACCTACTTGTTCCATCCCGGATGATCACATAGACACTCGGCGATCCGCGTTTTTCATGGCAAGATCGGTTCTGAGGGACATTAGGAATGGGGTGCGCGCACGCTGATCCATCTTCACAATCGAGCCATTGTCCGCCACTGGTTCGAGGACAGTGGCGAGGGCAACGACGACGCCAAAAATCCGGGCGGCGATTCAGGCCAGCGACGCGCCTGTAAGGGCGGCGCTTTATCAACGCGGCGGCAGTGACGCTGTATGATCAGATCTTGGCGCCGCTGCTGTATTGGATGCATGTGCGCAGACAAAAGCGCGGCAAATAAACCTGGGCCTGCGTCCCGCCTGATCAGCCCCACAAAATCGCCAGCCAAGCCACGCCGCCGGCGATTGCGGTGATCGCCACCACCGCCGATCCGCAATCCTTGATCTTGCCCGCCCTCGGGTTTTGGTCGGTCGAAATGTAATCCACCGTGTCTTCCAGTGCTGTGTTGATCACTTCGGCCGCCAGCACCAACAGGCCAAGCGCCAAAATCAACGCCCGCTCGCCCCCGGTCAAATCAAGCCCCAACGCCAGCAGCGCCGACAGGATGTTGACCACGCTCCACTGTCGAATGGATTTCTCGGATGCCCAAGCAGCACACCACCCCTGCCAAGACCAGCGCGCGGTATTGCCAATGCGCATCACCTCTGCCTTCAACCACGCCATATTCCGCCCCCGTTTTGGCAAACTGTAACGGCGCAAACGCGCTTCATCCAGGGAAAAGCTGGGCAAGGAGGACAAGAAAGATGAGTATTTGGGCGAAAAGGAAGCCGCTATCTTAGCAGCCTTGCCGCCGTTTGGCGCACCACCTCCTGGCGTTGTGCATTCGGGGGGTGGCTGCCCAAAAATTGGTCGCCGGGGTCTGGCAGGCGCGAAAAGAACGCAGCTCCGCGCACCGGATCATAGCCCGCAAGCAGTGCAATTTCTGTGCCGAGTGCATCCGCCTCCAGCTCGAAATCCTTGGAATAGCGGCGCGCGCCAAGTTCTGCGCCAAACCTTGTGGCATCGCGCACCTCAACCGGCCCCGCCCCGGCAGATTGCGCCAACACGGCGGCCAGAACGGCAGTGGTTTGCGCGCTTTCGGCGCGTTTCGGAATATGGCCCAGGATGTGGTGCGACGCCTCATGCCCCATGACGAACGCAATCTCGTCGGCATTGCCTGCCCCCGCAATCAGCGCGATGCTGAACACCACGATGGGCCGGCCGGTTTTATCCACCGTCTGAAAGGCGTTGGGCGGCTGGCTTGCGCGGGCATCAACATAAATCTGGATGTCGCAATTCACCCCGCGAGTGCGGGCGCGGCACAGATTTTCGGCCACCGGTTCCACCCGCCCGATCACCGTGACAAAGCTTTCCACCGCCTGTTGCGCCGCTGCCGCCGGCCCCGCCGGTGCGGCCATAGCAAAGTTGCCAGAACTGTTTGCCCGACTGTTTGCCTCCCCGTAAAGATCGGCACACCCTGTCAACACCAGCAGCGCTGCCAGACCCATTTTTCCCCGCATTGCCAGCCCTTAACCATTGTCGTGTGCCATACAGCTTAGCAGAGATCGCAGCAAAGACGACGCCGTTCACAGCAAGTTCACCGCAAATCCCGCATAGGGGTTGAGATGGGCCGCGCCCCGGCCTACCCTTGCGCAATGTTCACCATCGAGCACGATTTTGACGCCACCGTGATCACCCTCGTTGATGAGGGTGGCATACCTTTGCAAGAGGACGTGATCATCGAAGCGTTTGAAGATTGCGTCACCGTCACGCAACTGGACCCGCGCAGTGATACGCTGCTACGCCTGACCCTGTCGCTGGCGCAAGTGGCCGATCTTACCGCAGCCCTGAACCTGCCCGAAGGCAGCTACCGCATCGCACCAAAGTCGCTTTAAGGCAGGCAGCGCCGCTAGAACCGCGACAATACCAAGCCCGCCGCAACCAACCCTGCCGCCGTAATGCGTTGCGGCGTCAGGGCCTGCACGGGCAAGCCCAACAGGCCGTTGCTATCCAACAGCAAGGCCGCCGCCATCTGCCCCAGGATCAGCGCCGCCATCGCCGACAGCACCCCCAAAGTTGACACGCCCCACAGCACGGCGGACACGTAAAACGCGCCCAACAGCCCGCCCAGCAACTGCCACCCGGGCGTGCTTGCGACCTTGGCAAAGGTTTGCGGCCCGGCAGTCAGCAGCGTGATCGCAACCAGCACGATCAAGCCCACCGCAAAAGACACCGCCGCCGCCGCAACCGGGCTGCCCAAACTGCGCCCAAGTGCGCCGTTTATCGGGGCTTGGGTGGCAAGTGCGGCACCTGCGATCACGACAAGGATCAAGGTTAGCGGCGTGGAAATGGGCATGGGACGGCCTTTCAGGCGAACGAACATTGTTGGTAGGGGGCCTATGCACAATGGGCAAGGGCACTTGCGAAAGCACTTATGGTACAAGCGTTTGCGCTGGCACGGCAGCACGAGGATGCGCTACGCTGTTACCATCGCAGGGCCATCAGGATTTGTCTGCCATGAAAACCGCCTTCTTCACCGACGAGCGTTGCTTTTGGCATGGTGGCGGCAATTATTCCTTCACCCTGCCCACAGGCGGTTTGGTGCAACCCGGTGGTGGTCTGCCCGAAAGTCCGGAAACCAAGCGCCGCCTGAAGAACCTGATCGAGGTGACGGGTTTGGCCCACGATCTGGCCCTGCAAAGCGCTGCCCCCGCCAGCCACGAAGACCTGCTGCGCGTGCATCCGGCGGCGTATCTGGATGCCTTCAAAGCGCTGTCCGACGATAAAGGTGGCGAATTGGGCCTGCGCACGCCGTTTGGCAAGGGTGGGTTCGAGATGGCAGCCCTATCGGCAGGCTTGGTCAAGGCGGCCGTGTTTGACGTGTTGCACGGCCGCGCGCCCAATGCCTATGCGCTGTCGCGCCCGCCGGGGCACCATTGCTTGCCCGATTTTCCCAACGGCTTTTGCCTGCTGGCCAATATCGCCATCGCCATCCGCGCGGCCCAAGCGGCAGGTCTGGCGCAGCGCATCGCCGTGCTGGATTGGGACGTCCATCATGGCAACGGCACCGAGGCGATTTTCTATGACGAAGCAGACGTTCTGACCATCAGCCTGCATCAGGATCGCAATTACCCGATGGATACCGGGGCTGCCACCGACCGGGGACGCGGGGCTGGACTGGGTGCCAATATCAACATCCCCTTGCCGCCCGGCACCGGACATAAGGGCTATATGTCCGCGATGAACCGGATCGTTGTGCCCGCACTTGCCCGCTTCAAGCCCGATCTGATCATCGTCGCCTGTGGCTTTGATGCCGCCGCGATTGATCCGCTTGGCCGCATGTTGGCCACCGCTGATACCTTCCGGCAAATGACGCGCGCGGTAATGCAATCCGCGGCGGCGCTATGCGATGGCCGCTTGGTTCTGGCCCATGAAGGCGGCTATGCCGAGGTTTACGTGCCGTTCTGCGGCCATGCCGTGCTGGAAGAATTGTCCCGCAGCAAGGTCACCGCGCCCGACCCTTTCGCGGAAACCTTCGCCCTGCGCCAACCAGATGCGCGGTTTGATGCGTTTGTTGAGGCGTGGCTGGATGACATTGCCGCCCTTTGGCCTTAGACACCGCGCGAGCAGCCAGCAACGCACCCCTTCGGAACGCCGCATTGCAGCCAATAGTCCCCCATCTCGCAAGGATGCCCGATGCCCACCCCGAACCCAAGCGCGCTGACCTTTCTGCAAAACCGCCGCTCGCGGCCCGCCAAAACCATGGCGCTGCCGGTCCCCACACAAGCACAACTTACCGAAATTCTGACCGCTGCCGTCCGCGTGCCGGACCATGGCAAGCTGGAGCCGTGGCGCTTTGTGGTGATCCAATCGGCCGCCATGGCAAGGCTGGCGGATTTGGCGGAAACCCGTGCCAAAGCTCTGGGCTATGACGCCGAAAAAATCGGCAAAGGGCGCGGACAGTTTGATTTGGGGTTGCTGGCGGTGGTGGTGATATCTTCGCCCAAACCGCATGAAAAAGTGCCGCAGATTGAACAGGTGCTGTCTTCCGGTGCCGTGTGCCTTGGCATTTTGAACGCGGCAGAGGCAGCGGGTTGGGGGGCAAACTGGCTGTCAGGCTGGCCGTCGCATGACCGCGGCTTTGGCGAGGCGGCGTTTGGCCTGACACCCACCGAGTCGGTGGCGGGCATCGTGCATATCGCCACACCAACCAACCTTGGCCCAGACCGCCCGCGCCCGGATTTAACCAAGCTGGTGGCTTGGCAAAGCGTCTAGCCGCCGGAAGACGTGTCTGGCGGCAGGATATGCTTCATGTCAAAATCGCGCACGGATATCCACCCAGACAAGATAATTGCGTAAAGCGCGCCCCAGATCACCACCGCCACCACGGTTGTAATCTTGGCCTTGCGCACCACAACATCCCCTGCCGGGGCCGATTTTGGCGTGCCGGGCACCACTTCGCCCACATCGCCCTGGCTGACAAAGCGCAGCGGCAGCACCACGAAAAACGTCATGAACCAGACGATTGAAAACAAGACAATGGCAGCGGTGATGGTCATCAGACCTGTTCCAATTCAATCAAGGTTCCGGTAAAATCCTTAGGGTGCAAGAATAGCACAGGCTTGCCATGGGCGCCAATCTTGGGGGTGCCGCCACCCAAAACCCGCGCGCCGGACGCCAGCAAGTGGTCGCGCGCGGCCAGAATATCAGCCACCTCATAACAGATATGATGAATGCCGCCGCTTGGGTTTTTATCCAAAAACCCTTGGATCGGCGAGCCGTCCCCCATCACCGCTAAAAGCTCGATCTTGGTATTCGGCAAGTCGATAAACACCACCCGCACGCCGTGGTCAGGCTGGTCCAGCACCGGGCCAACCGTTGCGCCCAAGGTTTCGCGGTATTGGTCGGCAGCCGCACCCAGATCAGGCACAGCGATCGCTACATGGTTCAAACGCCCGATCATCGCGCACCCTTTGTTTTTGATGCCACCCTTATGCCGCGCGGACCATCCGCATTCAAGGGCAAGCAATGCCGCAGGGCTCTATTGCATCCTTCGGGGGCGTTTACCGATCCTTAGGGAATTTCCGCCCAAACTGCCAAGACCCCAGTTGCCGGAGCATCCTATGCCAATATCCCCGCTTGATCTGTTGGACCGCGTTTTGCACGGCAGCACGGTGCGGCCTGCACCCGTGACCTCGATCCTGCCGTTGCAGGGGTTGACGGTTCTTGCCGTCGAAGACAGCCGTTTTGCATCCGAGGCGCTGCGCCTGATGTGCCAAAGGTCGGGCGCGCGCCTGCGCCGGGTGGACAGGCTGCACGCCGCCTATGCGCATCTGCGCGTCTACCGCCCCGATGTGATGCTGGTTGATCTGGGCCTTCCAGATGGCCGGGGCGATACGTTGATCCGTGATCTGGCCCGTCTTCGCCCCCAAAGCCCGATTGTCATCGCCATCAGTGGCGATGCCAGCGGGCAGGCGGTGGCCATGATGGCGGGCGCGCATGGGTTCATCGAAAAGCCGTTTCCCAGCCTTGCCATGTTTCAGCACGAAATTCTGCGCCATTTGCCAGACTGCGCCGACAGGTCTTCACCTGACATGGGCCAGCAAACGCCCGCCGCCGACCCCTTGGCGCTGCATGATGATCTGGAACATGCCGCTGAAATTTTGCGATCTGATCCCGACCCCGGCCAACGCCGCTATCTCGCGGGTTTCGTCGGCGGTATCGCCCGATCAGCGGGTGATCAGGCACTCGCCGCCGCCGCCAACAGCTTGGCCGATGCACAAGGGTTGGACGGGTTGCGCACCCTGCTGGACGCGCGGCTCAAGTCATCGACAGGCGCGTTTGGCACCAGCCCGTCTTAGCCCCGCATACCGGCCCTTAAACCAGCGGGTCTGACGCCGCGCGCACCAGCCGGGTTAAATCCGCCAAGGATTCCCGCTGTTTACCTTCCACAGTAAAATTTGCAGGTGCCAGCCACGCCGCATAAGCTTCGCGCAGCGCGGGCCATTCTTTGTCGATGATTGCAAACCATGCGGTATCGCGGTTGCGCCCCTTTACCACCAAAGCTTGGCGAAAAATCCCCTCATAGGAAAAGCCCAACCGCTGCGCCGCGCGCCGTGATGGCATGTTCAGTGCATTGCATTTCCATTCATAGCGCCGATAGCCCGCGTCAAACGCCCATTTCATCATCAGATACATCGCCTCAGTCGCCGCCTTGGTGCGCTGCAAGGCCGGGCCAAAACAGATATTGCCAACCTCGATTGACCCCGCTTCGGGCGCAATGCGCAGGTATGAAGCCATGCCTGTGCAGGCCCCGCTTGCCAGATCACGAACAGCCACGAACACCAGGTCAGGGTTCGTCGTACACTCGCGCAACCAGCGGTGAAAGCCGGCGGCCGAAGTAAACGGCCCCACGAACAGATAATCCCACAGCGACGGGTCCGATTGAAACGCGCGAAACAAATCTGACGCATGGGCATCGGCGTCCAGCCGTTCCAGCGCCACATGCTGCCCGGTTATCCGCTCAAACCCCGGCTTTGGCGGCACGGTCCAGCCAATCACCATTTCGCCAAGCATCCGTGCAGCTGCCATCGTTATTCCCCCGGGTCATGCGCGTCTTTTCAGGCCTGTTTCAACGGTCGTAGGAAAAATCCGGTGGATACCAATGAAACCCGTCAAAATCGGCCTTGCCAAGACCCACCCCCGCAGCGCGCAAGGCCGCATAGCCCATGGTCAGATGAAAGAAAAAATTCGGCAGCCCAAACAGATACAGATAGTCCGCGCCCGTCTGTTCCAGATCGGCGAAGCCTGCTTTATGTAAGATAATCCGCTCTTCCGCGCCCTCAAAATCCGCGGCCTTCATCGCCCCCAGATGCGCGCGCGCCACCGCCATCCGGGGGGCAAGCGCTTGTGGCAGATCGGGAATTTCCAAGCCTGCCAGCGGATACACCGTGCGCACCGCAAACTCTGCCGCCTTGGAAAACTGCCGTGCCACCGGAAAACTGTCGGCAATCTGTGCGGCCATCCCCTCCGCCCCCGCCCGCTCCACCATCCCCGCCACTTGTGCAAGGTAATGCCGAAAAACCGGAACCGAGGCTAGGTAGAGTGGCGGCATCAGACCTCCTTTTGAACCACGCGCAGATGCAGATCGCGCAGTTGCGCATTTAGTGGCTCCGACGGCGCGCCCATCAGCAGGTCTTCGGCGCGCTGGTTCATCGGGAACATGATCACCTCGCGAATGTTCGCCTCATCCGCCAGCAGCATCACGATGCGGTCGATCCCCGCCGCACAACCGCCATGCGGCGGCGCGCCATACTTGAACGCCTTGACCATGCCGCCAAAGCGTTTTTCCACTTCGGACGCGGGATAGCCCGCAATTTCGAACGCCTTGAACATGATCTCCGGCTTATGGTTCCTGATCCCGCCCGAGATCAACTCATAGCCGTTACAGGCCAGATCATACTGATAGGCATGAACCGCCAGCGGATCACCGCTTAACGCCGCCATGCCGCCCTGGGGCATCGAGAACGGGTTATGGCTGAAATCAATCTTGCCCTCATCGGTTTTCTCATACATCGGAAAATCGACGATCCAGGCAAATTTGAAGCAATTCTGTTCGGTGAGGTTCAGTTCGCGGCCGATTTCATTGCGCGCGCGTCCCGCGACGGCTTCGAATTGATCGGGGCGGCCACCGAGGAAGAAGGCGGCATCGCCCTCGTGTAAACCAAGCTGTCGCCTAATTGCCTCTGTTCGTGAAGGTCCAATGTTCTTTGCGAGCGGGCCAGCCGCTTCGCGTTCAGAATAGTGCGTGTCTAACAACATTCCTAGACGATAGAAGTCTTCTTCTTGCACGGCTTCCCGCATCTCAGCGACAACCTGTTGCATGCTAGATAACACTTCTTGGTCAGTAAGATTGATTTCATCAACCTCCACCTTCAGCTTATTCCAAACCTCGATCAGGTTCTCTTTTGAAGCGGCGTTGTGGTGTTGCCCTTCCATGGAGTCGATAAGACTCGCCAAGGGACCCATTGCATCAATTATCTTTCGTGCGGGATCGTCTACACTCTTTCGTCTCCAGAAAATGTACCCCATCCCCGGCAGACCTTCCTTCTGGGCAAACGCATTCATTCGGTCACAGAACTTGCGGCTGCCCCCGGTCGGCGCGGGAATAGCCCGTATCTCGGTGCCTTCGTTTTCCAGCAGTTTCGCAAAGATCGCGAAGCCGGAATCTCGAAAATGCTCCGACACCTCCTGCATCCTGATCGGGTTGCGCAGGTCGGGCTTGTCGCTGCCATACCATTTCAGCGAATCCCGATAAGCAATCTTGCTCCAGTCGGCATAGGTCTTTTTCCCCGGCGCGAATTCCTCGAATATCCCCTGCACCACCGGCTGCACGGCGGCAAAGACATCGTCCTGTTCGACAAAACTCATCTCGATATCAAGCTGATAGAAATCGGTAGGCGAGCGGTCCGCGCGCGGATCTTCATCCCGAAAACACGGCGCGATCTGGAAATAGCGGTCAAACCCCGCCACCATGATCAACTGCTTGAACTGCTGCGGCGCTTGCGGCAGGGCGTAGAACTTGCCGGGGTGCAGGCGCGATGGCACCAGAAAATCCCTTGCACCCTCAGGCGACGATGCCGTGATGATCGGCGTCTGGAACTCGTTAAATCCCTGATCCCACATCCGGTTGCGGATGGACCGCACCACGTTGGACCGCAGCATCATGTTTGCGTGCAGCTTTTCCCGGCGCAAATCGAGGAAGCGGTAGGTCAGCCGGGTTTCTTCCGGGTAGTCCACATCGCCAAACACCGGCATCGGCAAGTCTTCCGACTGCCCCAGCACGGTGAACCCGGTTGCATAAACCTCAATCTCACCCGTTGGCAGCTTTGGGTTCACCAGTGATGCAGCCCGCCCCTTGACCAACCCGTCAACGCAAATCACCCATTCCGCGCGCACCGCCTCCAGCCCCGCAAAGGCGCTTGAATCGCTGTCCGCGATCACTTGGGTAATGCCGTAATGATCGCGCAAATCCAGAAACAGCACGCCGCCGTGATCGCGCACGCGGTGCACCCAGCCCGACAGGCGCACGGGTTCGCCGACATGGGTTTTGTTCAGGGCGGCACAGGTATGGCTGCGATAAGCGTGCATTATAGGCTCCGGGCGTTGGCAAGGTCTTGCGGGGATACACCCCTTGGCAGGCTCGAAGTCAAGAGCAGGCGGCAGACAGGGAACCCAAATGACCCGCCATGCGTTAACTGATGCACATTTGCGTGCGGACCCAAAGCGACATCTGGTCAAGGCAGAGCCATCGGTTACAATCGCAAGTGGGGACCAATTACGTGTCGTGGCATTGCCTTGTCACCGCTAAGGGGTTTTTAGAATGTGGACCGTATTTCTGAATAAAATGCTGAAGCAACTTTTGCGCAGCGGCACATTGATCATTCATTTTCCCGATGGCAGCATGCAGCGCCACGGCGACGGCGGCGCGCCATCCGTCACCGTGCGGGTGATTGACCCGACACTGCCCGCCCGGTTGGTGCGCAACCCTGATCTTGCGCTGGGTGAGGCCTATGTTGAAGGCACCCTGACCATCGACAACGATGATCTGCATGGCTTTCTTGCCCTGGTCATCGCCAACACCAAAGGCGGCGGGCGGCAGGTCTGGTGGCGGCGCATCCAGAATGCCGCGCGGGTTATGCTGCGAAGCGCAGGGCAATTGAATACGTCAAAGCGATCAGCCGCCAATGTGGAACATCATTATGATCTGTCAGGCGCGCTGTACGATTTGTTCCTTGATGCTGACCGGCAATATTCCTGCGGGTATTTCATCCACCCGGATGACACGCTGGAACAGGCGCAAATGCAGAAAAAAGCCCATATCGCCGCAAAACTTTGCCTGCAGCCGGGGATGACCGTGCTTGATATCGGGTCTGGCTGGGGCGGCATGGCCATTACCCTTGCCCGCGATTACGGCGCAAAAGTAGTGGGTGTGACCCTTTCACAAGAACAATACAAATCGTCCGTGGCGCGCGCGGCAGAGGCTGGACTGTCCGACCGGGTTTCGTTTCAACTGATTGATTACCGAAAGTTTGTCGGCAAATTTGACCGTGTGGTATCCGTGGGCATGTTCGAACATGTGGGCGTGCCGCATTACGCGGAGTATTTTCGCCGCGTTAAAGACTTTCTAACCCCCGATGGCGTGGCCCTGATCCATAGCATTGGCCGGGCCGCCCCCCCCAGCTCCACCAACCCGTGGGTCGCCAAATACATCTTTCCCGGCGGCTATGTGCCCGCCTTGTCAGAAATGTCGGCTGCGGTGGAAAAATCGGGGCTTTGGCCCACGGATGTCGAAGTGTGGCGGCTGCACTATGCCATGACGATTGCCCATTGGCACAGGCGGTTTGAGGCAAACATTGATGCCATCCGCGCGCTCTACGACGATCGGTTCTGCCGCATGTGGCGCTATTATCTGGTTGCGTCGGAAATGACCTTTCGTGAAGGGCGGCAATGCGTGTTCCAGATGCAGCTGGCCAACCGACAAGACGCCGTGCCGCTGACGCGCGATTACATCAGTGAGGCATCAGGTCACCCTGTCGGTACGCTCAAACAGCGCTGGGATCAGGCCGCGCAGTGAATTGCCGACCCATAGCTGCACGCGGCCCAGATCGGCTGTGTGCAGCAGGGCTTCGCGCGCTGTGGCGGTTGCCAACATCTGCGCCCGCAACACACCGGGCAAAAGACCGCAGCTCAAAGGCGGCGTGCAAAGGCCAGCACCGGCGTCAAAGAAAACCGATGTAATCGACCCCTCACAAACCTCGCCCCGTTCGTTCTGAAAGATCACCTCGTCAATTCCCGGTGGCAGCGCCGCCCGCGCGCTATCATAGACCGCACGATTGGTGGATTTGACCGCAAGCCACGGATCATTTGACGATAGACGGTCTTCTGCCAACCCGACCCGCCATTGCATGGCGGCGGCGGGCATGGCCGCGACTGTCACCTCAACCTGCCCCTGTGCATCCACCGTCAGGCGGACCCGCGCCGGGTCTTTCGCAACCGCCGTAACCAAGGCCGCCCGCACCGCCACCAAATCACAGCGCCACCCCAATCTGACCGCTGATCCCGCCAACCGCGCCAGATGCAAATCCAGCCGCGCGAACCCCGTGCCGTCCCAACCCAGCGTTTCGATCAACCTCAGGCCCGGCGCGCCAGCCCCTCGGCGAAGCGTGCTTTCCATAGCGCCTCCTCCCATTCCCCGGCTGCCGTGCTGTCATGCACCACGCCGCCGCCCACATTCATCGCCACGCGGCCGCCGTCAAACAGCCGCAGCGTGCGGATGGCGACGTTGAACGAGGCGCGCCCATCCGGGGCCATCCAGCCCATCGCCCCGCAATAGGCACCACGGGCATGCGGCTCCACCTCGCGAATGATTTCCATCGCGCGGATTTTCGGCGCCCCGGTGATCGACCCACAGGGAAACAGCGCTGCCAGCAAATCGCCCAAGCCCGGCTTGCCAAGCAACTGCCCCACCACCCGGCTCGACATCTGGTGCACTGTTGCAAAGGGTTCCACCTTGAACAACTCCGGCACCTTCACCGATCCCACCTTGCACAAGCGCGAGATATCATTGCGCAGCAAATCCACGATCATCAGGTTTTCCGCGCGGTCCTTTTGCGATGCCTGCAATGCAGCAGCAACCGCCGCATCGCGCGCAGGGTCGGCATCGCGCGGCGCTGTGCCCTTCATCGGGCGCGCTGATATCTGGCCCGCGCCGTCCACCGTAAAAAACAACTCGGGCGAGCGGGATACCACAACTGGCCCCTGCCCCAGATCGCAAAACACGCCGTGCCCCACCTTCTGGCGCGCCCTAAGTGCGCCATATAACCCCAGCGCTGTGCCATGGGTCAGATGCGCCTGCATCGGAAACGTCAAATTGACCTGGTAACAATCGCCCGCCGCGATATAGGCGGCAATGCGGGCAAAAGCCGTGTCATAAGCGGCCTTCGTCACCAAAGGGGCCGGTTCTGACATGATCACATCGCGTGCCTCAACGCGGGCCTGCGCCATCGCCGTATCTGCGCCTACCGGGTCTGCAAACACGCCAAAGGCCAAAAGCGGCTCTTCACGTCTGTCTGGCATCAAATGCGCCAACTTGCGCTCCAGCACATAGCCCGCTTCATAGGCCAGATAACCCGAGATCCAAAACCCCTGCGCCCGCGCGCCGTCCAGCCGCGCCAGCGCTGGCATCAGATCGGCAGCGTCCCAGACCACAACCGTTTCCCGCGCCTGATCAAACACAACAGGGGCTGCCTCTGGGCCATTTTCACACAAAATCACCGGGGGTTGCCTTCACTCTGGGCGGCATTTGCGCCGTATCTGTCTTGCCCTATCTAGGCCACTCACTGGCCTGCGACCAGTCGGTTTTCCCCGCCTCACCACCCGTTTCCGACCCCGATTTCCGCCCGCGTCTTACATGATACAGTTTTGAAACAAATTATTCAGCACTTGCCACACTGAAATTTTTCTTCTCTGTTGGGGGCAGAGTCGGCGGAAAGCCGCTCGTAACACAATAACAATCGACCAACCAATGGTTCGGAGGGAACGGCAATGGCACCTAACGACTATACCGACAAAGACCGCCATGAGGACATGAATGTCCTTCACGGCATGGGCTACGCGCAGGAATTGTCGCGCAGTATGAGCAAGTTTTCAAACTTCGCGATCTCATTTTCCATCATTTGTATCCTGTCCGGGGGGATCAACTCCTTCGCGCAGGCAATCAGTTCCGTTGGCGGCGCGGGGGCTGGCATCGGCTGGATCGTGGGCTGCCTGCTGTCGGGCATGTTCGCGCTGGCAATGGCACAGATTGCATCAGCTTTCCCGACGGCTGGCGGGCTGTATCACTGGGCCTCGATCCTCGGAAACCGGTTCTGGGGCTGGTTGACCGCCTGGCTCAACCTTCTGGGCCTGATCACGGTTCTGGGGGCCATCAACATCGGCACGGCGTATTTCTTCGCGGGCACCTTCGGGTCGATGTTCGGCTTTACCGGCACAGATATGCAGGTTGTCACATTTGTGGCCGCGATCACCATAGTGCAGGCGATCCTCAACCATGTCGGCATCAAGGTGACCACCTTCCTGACCGACATCTCCGGCTACATCATCTTTGTCACCACCGCCGTGCTGGTGCTGGCCTGCCTGTACTTCGCCCCGGCGATTGATATCTCGCGGCTCTGGACCTTCACCAACTACTCGGGTGAGGCAGGCGGCAACGTCTTCCCGCAATCCGACAACGTGGCCTACCTGTTCCTGCTCTGCCTGTTGTTGCCGGTCTATACCATCACCGGCTACGACGCCTCGGCCCACACGTCCGAGGAAACCAAGAACGCCGCATACTCGGTGCCAAAGGGCATCATCCACGCGGTCTTCTGGTCTTCGCTGATCGGCTGGATCATGATCTGCGCCATCACGCTGGCGATCCCGGATCTGGCCACTGCCGCCGGTCAGGGCTGGGGCATGTTCTTTGCCACGATGGATGCCGTCCTGCCCGCCGGGCTCAAGATCGCGATCTACATCGGCATCCTGATCGCGCAACTGCTCTGCGGCCTTGCCACCGTGACTTCGGCCAGCCGGATGCTGTTTGCCTTTTCGCGCGATGATGGCCTGCCGGTCGGGTCCAAGGCGCTGGCCTCGGTCTCGCCAAAGTACCGCACCCCGGTGAACGCGATCTGGACATCGACGGTGCTTTGCATCCTCTATGTATTGCTGGCAATGTCGATCAAGGTGGCGGGAACCTCGATCTACGTGATCGTCGTGAACTCCACACTGGTGTTCTTGTTCCTGTCGTTCACCATTCCGCTGGTGGCGGCTCTGTTCGCTTACGGCACCGCCAAATGGCCGAACCCCGGCCCCTGGGCAATGTCTGGCGGGGTCTACAAACTGGTGACGGTGCTGGCCGTTGTCGGCATGGGCGTGATCCTGTTCATCGCTATCGCCCCACCGAACGAGCGTGTGCTTTACGTTGTCGCGGGATTCATTGCCCTGGCGCTGGTGCTGTGGTTCACGGTCGAAAACCGCCGCTTCGAGGGTCCGCCCACCGGCGAGAAGATCGCCGCCCGCAAAGCGGTGATCGCCGCCGCCGAGGCTGCGGTGGGCGAAAAGGGTTAACATCCCGTTCGTCGGCATTGACAATGATCAAAGGCAGCCAGACGCTCTGGCTGCCTTTTCCTGTTGCGGGGCCACTCCATGACCTACCTTCTCCTCAAAGCCGCCATATCCGGCATCCTGATTGCCCTCGCGTCCGAAGTCGCCCGCCGCCACGCGGGCATCGGCGCGCTTATCGCCTCGCTGCCGCTCATCTCCGTCCTCGGCATGATCTGGCTGTGGCGCGACACCCATGATCCGGTGCGATTGGCCGATCATGCCAGCGCCACGCTTTGGTATGTGGCCCCATCCTTGCCAATGTTTCTCATTATCCCTGCTCTTCTGCGTGCAGGGTTTGGCCTTTGGCTGGCGCTTGGTATCGGCTGTACCACCACCATACTGCTTTATCTGGTGGTGATCTGGGCGGCCCCGCGATTGGGCATCAACATATAGGCGGGAATAGCCCCTTGCGGCCCCGCCCCCCGTCGCTATAACCCCGGAAGTTTTGCGCTGCCCGGGCGCAACTTTAGGGGGCCGATATGCCAAAAAGAACCGACATCAAATCCATCATGATCATTGGTGCTGGCCCCATCGTCATCGGTCAGGCCTGTGAATTTGACTATTCCGGTGCGCAGGCCTGCAAAGCCCTGCGCGAAGAAGGCTACCGGGTGATCCTGGTGAATTCGAACCCCGCCACCATCATGACCGATCCCGGTCTGGCGGACGCCACCTACATCGAACCGATCACGCCGGAAGTGGTTGCCAAAATCATCGAAAAAGAACGCCCCGATGCGCTGCTTCCCACCATGGGCGGGCAGACGGGGCTGAACACCAGCCTCGCGCTGGCGGATATGGGCGTGCTCGAAAAGTTCAATGTTGAACTGATCGGCGCCAAGCAACACGCCATTGAAATGGCAGAAGATCGCAAACTGTTCCGCGAAGCGATGGACCGCATCGGGCTGGAAAACCCCAAGGCCACCATCATCGCCGCCCCGAAACTGCCGAACGGCAAATACGATATCACCGCAGGCGTCGCCGAATGCATGGCCGCCATCGAATATGTGGGCCTTCCCGCCATCATCCGGCCGGCCTTTACCCTTGGTGGCACCGGCGGCGGCGTGGCCTACAACCGCGATGATTACGCGGCGATTTGCAGGTCTGGCCTCGATGCCAGCCCCGTCGCGCAAATCCTGATCGACGAATCCCTGCTCGGCTGGAAAGAATTCGAGATGGAGGTGGTCCGCGACACCGCCGATAACGCCATCATTGTCTGCGCCATTGAAAACGTCGATCCAATGGGGGTTCATACCGGGGATTCGATCACCGTCGCCCCGGCCCTGACCCTGACCGATAAAGAATACCAGATCATGCGCAACGGATCGATTGCCGTGCTGCGCGAGATCGGCGTGGAAACCGGCGGATCAAACGTGCAATGGGCGATCAACCCCGTCGATGGCCGCATGATCGTGATCGAGATGAACCCGCGCGTGTCGCGGTCGTCTGCGCTGGCCTCCAAGGCCACGGGTTTTCCCATTGCCAAGATTGCCGCAAAACTGGCGGTCGGCTATACTTTGGATGAACTCGACAACGACATCACCAAGGTCACGCCTGCGTCGTTCGAACCCGCCATCGACTATGTCGTCACCAAGATCCCCCGCTTTGCCTTCGAGAAATTCCCCGGCTCCGAGCCATTCCTGACCACCGCAATGAAGTCGGTCGGCGAAGTCATGGCGATCGGCCGCACCTTTCACGAATCGATGCAAAAGGCGCTGGCCAGTCTGGAAACCGGCCTGTCCGGCTTTGACGAAATCGCTATTCCGGGTGTTGGCGACGCCAGATCGGCGAACTTCATCCCCGACCGCGCCGCCATCCTCAAGGCGCTCAGCCTGCAAACTCCCGACCGCATCCGCGTCATCGCCCAGGCCATGCGGCTTGGCCTTGATGATGACGACATCAACCACGCCACCGCCTTTGATCCGTGGTTTCTTGCCCGTATCCGCGAGATCATCGACATCGAGGCCGAAGTCCGCGCCGGTGGCCTTCCGGTCACCGAACATGGTCTGCGCCGGTTGAAGATGTTCGGCTTCACCGACGCCCGCCTTGCCACGCTGACCGGCCGCGACGAGGCGCAGGTCCGCCGCGCCCGCCTGCGTCTTGGCGTGCACGCGGTTTTCAAACGGATCGACACCTGCGCCGCCGAATTCGAGGCGCAAACCCCCTACATGTATTCCACCTACGAATCCCCCGCGATGGGCGAAGTGGAATGCGAGGCCCGCCCGTCGAACGCCAAAAAGGTCGTCATCCTTGGCGGCGGCCCGAACCGGATCGGGCAGGGCATCGAGTTTGACTATTGCTGCGTCCATGCCTGCTATGCGCTGACCGCGGCGGGCTACGAGACGATCATGATCAACTGCAACCCCGAAACCGTGTCCACCGATTATGACACCTCGGACCGGCTGTATTTCGAGCCGCTGACTCTGGAGCATGTCCTGGAAATCCTGCGCGTCGAGCGGGAAAACGGCACCCTGCACGGCGTCATCGTGCAACTTGGCGGCCAGACCCCGCTGAAACTGGCGCAGGCGCTGGCCAACGAGGGCATCCCGATTCTGGGCACCACCCCCGACGCCATCGACCTTGCCGAAGACCGCGAACGCTTTCAGCAACTGCTGCACCGGCTTGGCCTGAAACAACCCGTCAACGGCACCGCCCGCTCACGCGACGAGGCGTTTGCCGTCGCGGCCAAGGTCGGCTATCCGCTGGTGATCCGCCCGTCCTTCGTGCTGGGCGGCCGCGCCATGGAGATCGTGCGCGACGACGCCCAGCTTGAACGCTATATCCGCACCGCGGTTCAGGTGTCCGGCTCGTCGCCGGTGCTGCTGGACAGCTACCTTTCCAACGCCATCGAGGTGGATGTCGATGCGCTGTCGGACGGCAAACATGTCCACGTCGCCGGCATCATGGAACATATCGAAGAGGCCGGCGTGCATTCCGGCGATTCCGCGTGTTCGCTGCCGCCGCATTCGCTTTCGCCTGAAACCATCGACGAACTCAAACGTCAGACCGTGCAAATGGCGCTGGCCCTGCGCGTCGTCGGCCTGATGAACGTGCAGTTCGCGATCAAGGACGGCACCATCTATGTGCTCGAGGTCAACCCGCGCGCCTCGCGCACCGTGCCCTTCGTCGCCAAGGCCACCGACTCTGCGATTGCCTCCATCGCCGCGCGCCTGATGGCGGGCGAGCCGCTGTCCAACTTCCCGCTGCGCGCGCCTTACGCCAAGGATGTCGGCCCCGACACCACGCTGCCTTTCGCCGACCCGATGACGCTGGCCGACCCGATCACCCCGTGGTTTTCCGTCAAGGAAGCCGTGCTGCCCTTCGCCCGCTTTCCCGGTGTCGATCCGGTGCTTGGCCCGGAAATGCGCTCGACCGGCGAGGTCATGGGCTGGGACCGCACCTTCGCGCTGGCCTTCCTCAAGGCGCAGATGGGCGCAGGCACCCACCTGCCCACGGAGGGCAGGGTGTTCCTGTCGATCAAGGATATGGACAAGACCGCGCCGATGGCCAGCGCCGCCCGCGATCTGGTATCCATGGGGTTCGAAATCATCGCCACCCGTGGCACCGCCGCCTGGCTGGCCGCGCAAGCCATCGCCGCCACCCTGGTGAACAAGGTCTATGAAGGCCGCCCCAACATCGTGGACCGCCTGAAGAACGACGAAATCGCCCTGGTGATGAACACCACCGAAGGCACCCAGGCCGTGAGCGACAGCCGCGATATCCGCCGCGTCGCCCTGATGGACAAGATCCCCTACTTCACCACCGCCGCCGCCAGCATCGCCGCGGTGTCAGCGATGAAGGCGCGGGGCGAGGGGTATGGGGTCAGGACTTTACAAGGGTGAGCCGGACGCACGCCTCTCAATTCGGTTAAGCTCCCGACGTTCCATGACCCTCTGACGCAAGTCTCTTCTGATGTGCTCTCGTGCCGTTGAGTAGTCGGCACGATCCAAGAGTTTCAAAAGGTCTATGCCTCGAACGTCCTCGTCTTCGATGACTACTCCTCCGAGTCGCAAATCATTCCCCGACTCCTTGCCGAGAACGATACATGTGCTTTGCACTGGCTCATTCGTGTCCTCTATTCCCGGCGCGGGCGGTGTTACGTTGAAAAGACGAAACTCAACTATAGCATCTTCACCCGGCCGAAGGGAAACAGCGCCTTCTGGTTCATAAGAGACCAAAAACGATCCAACTGCGTCTTTAGCAAGCAATTTATTAGGGTCGCCACCGCGATTACGATTTTCTAGGCTCAGGACTCATAGCCAGAACATTACGATTGCGGCAAGGGCGCAGGCTGAGAGGAAGACATCGGCGCGCCGGTCAAATCGCATGGCGACCCTT
>JAYSPY010000043.1:0-31136 GCA_043721855.1 Pseudorhodobacter sp. | reverse complement strand
GGATCACAGCGGCTGACATTTTCTTCGTCTGATCTGTTGAAAAAACGCATCACTCACCGGGCAACGTGCGGTGAGTGATGGCTAAGGTGGGACTGCAATAAAAATTGCCCTTTGGGATAGTGCAGGCAGTGGGCCGCACTGTAGCCGCCATTTTTTGCGGGCCATGGCTTGGTTTTTTACAAAGTGGCGCAGATGGTTTTACCGACACGCGGGCCACCGTTGCCCGCGCCAGACGCACCTTTCATCAACCAAGCCCGGACTGACCCTGACTGACCTCGGGCAGGAATGGATGGTCGGCATGATCAATCAGCATCATCGCGCCCCATTGCCACAGGCTGTGTCGGGCTAAACCACCGTTTCGCCGCCATCCACTACCAAAATCTGGCCGGTCATGTAGCTGGATCTGTCCGACACCAAAAACAGCACAGCTTCGGCAATTTCCTCCACTGCGGCCCAGCGTCCCAGCGGCACCTTTTCGCGCACATACGCCTCGATCTGCGCCCGCCCGCCCATTTGTGCGATGAAGGGCGCGTTGAACGGTGTGTCAACCCAACCGGGGCACAGCGCGTTCACGCGGATACCGAATTTGGCGTAATCCCCTGCCATTTGGCGTGTCATGGCGATGACGGCGTGTTTTGTGGTGGTGTAGGCGATCATCTCGCGGTCATAAAGCACGCCGGAACTGGACGACGTGTTCAGGATAACGCCCTTTCGGGCCGCTTTCATCAGCGGCATCACCAGCCGACACGCCATAAAATGCGCGCGCACGTTCAGCGACCATGAGGCGTCAAAGCCTTGCACGCTGACCTGTTCCAAACTGCCCTCCACCTGCGCGCCAGCGTGGTTGTGCAAGATGTCGATGCGGCCATGGCGGGACATGTAACCGTTGAAGGCCTCGGTCATCGCGGCGTCATCTGTGACATCAAACACCATGGCCTCGGCGCGACCACCTGCCGCTTTGATCATCGCCACCGTGGCGTCAGCTCCGGTCTGGCTTCGGTCCGCCACGCCAACAATTGCGCCCTCCTGCGCGATGATACGGGCGGCGGCCTGGCCGATGCCGGACCCTGATCCGGTGACGATGGCAACGCGGTCTTGAAGGATCATGATGCGGCTCCCGCAGGGGTGATGGACGATGTAAAGCCTTTGGCGCAGAGTTGGGCAAGGGTGGTTGGTCATCGATGTTGGGGTTTCGCACTTTGTCCGGATTGACTTGGGGCAAACCTTTGCCGCACCCTGCCAGAGTTGGGGGGACTGACCATGACAGATACACCGCGCCCGAACCGCTGGCGGCGCTTTGCCGAATGGGACGAGCGGCCCTTGCGGCTGGATAAATTTGCCAAGGAAGACCCCGCAAACGGTTTTTCCGCGTTCAGCAGCCCGGCAGACCCCAAACCGGGCGTGGCGATCAAAGCGGGTAAAATCGCCGCGATGGACGGTGTTTTGGCGCATGATTTTGACATGATTGACGCCTTTATCGCAGCACATCACCTTGATGCAGACATCGCGGTTGAGGCAATGGCAATGCCGTCGGATATGCTGGCGGGCATGTTGGTGGATATGAATGTGCCGCGCCAGGATCTGGTTCGTCTGGCACATGGGCTGACCCCGGCCAAGCTGGCGGATGTGGTATCCCGGTTGAATTCCTTGGAAATTGCCTTTGCCTATTCCAAGATGCGGGCGCGAAAAACACCGGGTAATCAGGCGCATGTGACCAATGCCAAGGATGATCCGCTGCAACTTGCGGCGGATGCGGCAATCGCTGTGGCTTATGGCTTTGACGAAATTGAAACCACGATGCGGGTGTCGCGCAATGCGTGGTCGAATGCGGTCGCCTGTGCGGTGGGGGCATCGGTTGGGCGCTGGGGTGTGCTGTTTCAATGCGCGTCCGAAGAGGCGGAAGAGCTGCGCATCGGCATGGCAGGCTTCACCTCTTACGCGGAAACCGTGTCGGTTTATGGCACCGAGAAAAGCTTTACCGACGGCGATGACACGCCGTGGTCAAAGGGCTTTCTGGCCGCTGCCTATGCGTCGCGCGGCATCAAGATGCGCTGCACATCCGGGGCGGGATCGGAACTGCTGATGGGGTTTCACCAATCGCAATCGCTGCTGTATCTGGAAGCGCGGTGTTTGTGCCTGCAGCGCGGCATGGGCGTGCAGGGCACGCAGAATGGCGGCATTGATGGCGCGCCGTTGACCGCTGCCGTGCCGGGCGGTTTGCGCGAATTGATGGCGGAAAACCTGATTGCAGTCTGGTTGGATCTGGAATGTGCGTCGGGCAACGACGCCAAGCCGTCGGAATCGGAAATTCGCATCGGGGCAAAGATACTGCCCTATCTGATCGCCGGGTCCGATCTTATCTGCTCTGGCTTCGGGTCGATCCTTGGCTACGACAATTCATTCAATCCATCGCAGTTTAACGGCGAGGATATGGAGGATTATCTGGTCTTGCAGCGCGATTTTGAAGCGGACGGCGGTCTGACGCCGCTAGCCGAGCATAAGGCGTTGGATTTGCGGGTGCGAGCGGTGGATGCGATATCTGCGGTGTTCGAAGAACTGGGCCTTGGCACGCCCACGCCCGATATGAAGGCGTCTGTTGTGGTGGCATCCGGGTCGGCAGAGACGCGCAGTTATTCGCCGGGTGATGTGGCCCCGATTTCCGAGGCCATTCGCGACCGCGACCTGACCGTGTTGGATGTGATCAAGGCCTTGGCCAAGCGCGGCTTTGGGATCGAGGCTGAAAACCTGTTGAATGTGGTCAAGCTGCGGGTATCTGGCGATTATCTGCAAACGTCGGCCATGGTCCGGGGGGGGCGTGTGGTGTCGGCAATCAACGACCCGAACCTGTACCGTGGCCCCGGATCGGGCTACCGGATGACCGAGGCGCGACGGCTGGAAGTCAACGATATCCGCGACGTGCTGGACCAGGACGTTGTGCTGCGTGCCGAGGCCGAACATGAACGGGGTGAAGCTTTGCGGGTGGCTTATCCCAGCAGTGGTGTGGCAGCAGAGGGCACGGATGCTGGCGAGGTGGTGATCGGGATCAGCCCGGCATTTGGGGTGAAGCTGTTCCAAACCACTGCCGGGCATAAGCTATCTGACGTGCTGCGGATGATGATCAGGGCGATCGAGGCGCGGGGCCTGCGGGCGCGGGTGGTGCGGTTTCGGCACACTGCCGACACCTCGTTCCTGGGGCTATCGGCGGCGCGGCTATCGGGGTCTGGCATTGGGATTGGCATTCAGGCCAAGGGCACGGCGGTGATCCATTCTGCATCAAGATTGCCGCATAACAATCTGGAATTGTTCTCAAACGCGCCGATCACCGGGCTAGATCACTATGCCGGACTTGGCCGCAATGCGGCGGCCTATGCCCTAGGCGAAGCGCCGGAGCCGGTGGTGGTGCCAACGCGCGGCGAAGCGCTGGGTGCGCGGTATCATGCGCGGGTGGCGTTGATTTATGCGATTGAAACGGGCCTGACCGAAGCGGGTGCAGCACCCGAGGAAATTCAAATCCGGTTTCTTGAAGCATCTGCAAAGCGCGGGGGGCGGGCATGAAAAAGCTGACCGTGGCCGATTATCCTTTGGCCGAGACGCGCGGCGCGCAGGTGGTTGGCAAGCGCGGATTGGCAGTGAATGATATCACGCTGGATGCTGTGCTTGCCGGCCGTGTGACGATGCAAGATTTGCAGATCACACCAAAGGCGCTGCAAGATCAGGCGGAAATTGCACAAGATGCCGGGCGGCCAACGCTTGCGTTGAATTTCCAGCGCGCGGCGGAATTGGTTGAGGTGCCGCAAGATCTGATCATGAGCACCTATGAATTGCTGCGCCCGGGACGTGCCAAGTCAAAGCAGGATCTTTTGGACCGCGCTTCGGTGTTTCGCGATCAGTATAGCGCCCCGGCGATTGCGGATTTCATCACAGAAGCGGCCCAAGTCTATGAAAAGCGCGGCGTTTTCACCTATCGGTTTTGAGGCAGACATGACCTGGAAGACAGACTATCGATCAATCTATTATGCCAACGCGCCGGAACCCGAAACGCCGGTTTTGACCGTGCGAGACACGGCGCTGCTGGTAATTGATGTGCAGAATACCTATCTGCAGCGACCGGATCGCGCGACATTGTCGATGGCGGAACAGGCTTCGTTTGACCTGTGGACCCCGTTCCATGACCGGATGCATACCCAGGTTATTCCGCGCACGCAGGCTATGTTGGCCAAAGCGCGGGCGGCAGGGATGGAATGCGTGTTTGCGCGCATTGCCTGCCACACCAAGGATGGGCGGGACAGATCGCTGTCGCAAAAGCGGCCGGGTTGGAACAATTTGCTGCTGCCAAAAACCGAAGACCCGTCGCAATTGGTGCCGCAGTTGCAGCCCGTTGGCGATGAGATTGAGATTACCAAAACCACTGACTCGGCACTGACAGGCACCAACCTGCGGCTGATCTTGCACAATCTGGGCATCAAGACCGTGATCTGTGCCGGGATTTTCACCGATCAATGTGTGTCCTCCACCGTGCGCAGTCTGGCAGATGAAAGTTTCGCGGTGATTGTGCTGGAAGATTGCTGTGCGGCGGGGTCTGACGCGCTGCATCATGCAGAGCTGGCGATTATCAACATGATTTATTGTCAGGTCATGGGCAGTGCAGAGCTGCTTGAAATCATGCAACTCGGTTAATAATCTGTGGTGATTTGCAGAAATCATTTGGCAACCGCGTCAGAATGGACGTAGTTTTTTGTCAGCGGCCGTGTCGCGCAAGTCCTGAACAACAAGGATCAAGGAAAATATAAACCAACAGGGAACGGGGAAAATGACAGAAACAAACCATAGTGGCGCGATAGATATATCGTCGAAAGCCGGGGTTAACAAACTTCAGGGCAAGGCGGTGGGCCTGATCGGGGTGCTGTTTTTAACAGTCACCGGGGCTGCACCTGAATCGGCGATGCTGGGGAACGTGCCGTTTGCGGCAGGCTTTGGCACCGGGCTTCATACACCAGCGGCTTTCATTCTGGCGACAATCGTGCTGACGCTGTTTTGTGTGGGCTATGCCAAAATGGCCACCCAAGTCTCATCTGTCGGTGGCTTTTATTCATTTATTGCACAGGGCCTTGGCCGTGAAGTTGGCATGTCGGCAGGCTTTACATCGCTGGCCTGCTATTCGATCTTTGAAGCCTCGCTTTATGGGCTTTTTGCATTTTTCGGCAATCAGTGGCTGAATACGCATCTTGGAATTGATGTGGGTTGGGTGTGGTTGGCGCTGGCTGCGGTGATAGGGTCTGCCATTTTGTCGGTGCGCGATGTCAAACTAAGTGCTGCTGTGCTTGGCATTGCCCTGGTAATGGAGGTGGTAATTCTGGCGCTGATGGCGATTGGCATCATGTCGGCCGATGATGGCACAAGCTTTTCGTTGGAAGCGCTGAATGTATTTAATGTATCCGTGCCCGTGGCCGCACAGACCGTGGGCGATGTGGTTATTCCGGCGGGCGCTGCGGCGGTCGGTATCTTTATGGCGTTCTGGTCGTGGGTCGGGTTTGAGATGGCGCCAAACTATGCCGAGGAAAGCCGCGATGCCAAGCGGATCGTGCCGCAATCGCTGTTTATCTCGGTCATCTTTCTGGGCGTGTTCTACACCTTGATCAGCTGGTGCGTGGTGTCGGCCTATCCGACCGAAGGCGATATGTTGGCCAAAGCCTATAGCGACGCCGGCAATTTCTTTCTGACGCCGATGACCAACTTTGTTGGCCAATGGGCGGCAGAGATCATGTCGATCCTGATCCTGACTTCGTCTTTTGCCTGTGGCATGGCGTTCCATAATACCGCCGCGCGGTATATGTATTCGCTGGGCCGTGAAGGTGTTTTGCCGCAGCAATTTGGCAAAACCCATGCCGTGCATATGAGCCCGCATGTGGCATCAAACACGCAATCGCTGCTGGCAGCGGCGTGGATCATTCTGTTTGCGGTGTTCAACGGCACCGATGATCCGACGGCACAAAGCTATCTTGGCGTCTATACGCTCTATGCCGTTCTGGGCACCGCTTTGTTGCTTGTTCTGCAAGCCGTGGTTTCGATTGCGATCTGGAACTATTTCCGCAAAAATGGCGGCGGCGGCATGTTTTCCACGGTGATCGCCCCGTGGATTTCGTTCGTGGTGCAGGTTTATCTGGTTTATCTGCTGGTATCGAACCTGTCGACATTTGCCGGAACATCGGGCTTTGCCAACATGATCCCGCTGATTGGGTTGGCGATTATCGTGATCGGCCTGATCTGGGGGTTTGTGCTGAAAAGCATCAATCCGGAAGGCTATCGCAACATCGGCCACATGGTGAATGACGAGAGTTAACCGACGCATGGTTGAAAAAACGGGGCAGCGATCGTTCGCTGCCCTTTGGTTTAAGGAAGGGCAAAGCATGTCTCATTCAGTTGCGGGCCGGGTTGTTGTTGTCACCGGCGGGTCAAAAGGCATTGGCTACGGCATAGCACAGGTATTTGCCGAGGCTGGGGCGAAAGTCGTCATCATGGCCCGGCACGGCGATCAGGCGGCAGCGGCGGCGGCAAAGATCGGTCTGGGCGCTACAGGGTTGGCAGGCGATGTTACATCAGGTGCAAGTTTGATCGCAGGCTTTGCCGAGGTGGCCAATCGGTTGGGCGGCATTGACGTGCTGTGTGCCAATGCAGGGATTTTCCCCCAAGCCCGGCTAGAGACGATGACCGAGGCTGAATGGGATCATGTCAGCGATACCAACCTGAAGGGCACGTTCTTGTCGGTTCAGGCGGCGATTCCCTATCTTAAGGTGTCGGGGCATGGTCGCATTGTGTTGACCTCGTCGATCACCGGGCCGGTTACCGGCTACCCGGGCTGGACGCATTATGCGGCATCCAAGGCCGGGCAGTTGGGATTCATGCGCACCGCCTGCCTGGAACTGGCGAAGTATGGCATCACCGTAAACGCGGTTTTGCCGGGCAACATCATGACCGAAGGGTTGATGGGCATGGGGGCGGATTATCAGGCCGCAATGGCCGCGTCAGTGCCCTTGGGGCGATTGGGCACGGTGGCCGATATTGGCCATGCGGCGCTATATTTCGCATCGAAAGAGGCGGGTTATGTGACGGGGCAAACCATCACCGTAGATGGCGGGCAGATATTGCCGGAATCGCTGGACGCGCTGATGCAAGCCTAGCCAAAGTTGCGCAGATAGGTTTCGCACAGATCAATCGTGCCCTTGGTATAGGGCAGGCCCATGGATTTGGCCAAATCGGTTTCGGCGTGCGATCCGATCCATGCCACCAACAGCAGGCGGCGCAGCATGATGAAGGTGGGAATTTCGGCTTCGCACGTCTTGGACAGATCGGCTTCGCGCCGATAGCCCACTTTCCAAGCCTCGATCAGTTCCGGCACTTGTGGTTCGTGTTCGTAAAATGACACTGGGGTTGCCGCATCATACATAAACCAGCCAAAGCCGCAGTCATCAAAGTCTATCACCTTGACGCTGTCGCCCTGCACCAGCAGATTGGCCAAGCGCAGATCGCAATGGATCAAGCCAAACCGGTCTGGGCCATCACCGTAGGCGTGCAGCCTTTTGCCAATTGCGCCAACTGCGCGGCCAAAAAGGGCGGCGGTTTGCCCATCGACGCCGATGCCATCACGCCAACGGCCCCAATGCGGGTTATGCTCGCCCAAGGCGGTATCGAAATTCCAGACCGGGCGGGTAAAGCCCGGCGGGCGCTGCCAACTACGGGCATGGCGGTGCATCCGGGCTGTCGCCTCACCCAGCACTTCAAACGGGCGGGTCAGCGCTTGACCGATGCCGGGCTCATTCCCCGCCTCCCAATCCGACATCACGATATGGCGCGGGCGCGTCATCCGGTGATGGGGGATGATCTGGATGATCTGCCCATTGCGGCCGGGCAAAGGGCGGGGCGTGATCACCACTGACTTCGCACGCAGGTCGGTCAGCCATGCCAGTTCAGATGTAATCGTTTCCTTTGAATGATAGCCATCGCGGTGAATCCGCAACGCCCATTTTTGCCCAGAAGGCGCCGTGACGGCGTAGGTGGCGTTTTCTGACAGATTGATCAGCTGCACCGTCAGGCCGATTGGCAGATCCCAGTGCCGGGTTGCGGTCGTGGCAAGGTCAAGCAATACCGGCAGTTGATCGTCATGCGCCAATCGGTCGAAATCGGTCATTTTCCGTCCCTCAGGTCGTCTGGTCGCTGGGATGCATCGCGCAAATGCCTTCCGATGAATGTGTCGTCAAACCGGCCGAGGTGATTATGGCCGGTTTCGTGACAGGCGAATTTTAATGAACCCCGTTGATAGCTATGCCGTCGCCTTTTGCTGGTCGTGCAGCAAAGTCCGGGCGTGAGGCATCGCGGCATCGAAACGGTCCATGATTTCGCGGCACATATCAAGGCTTAGCAACGCCCCCGGTTTCCATTGCAGCACGCGTTTGTCCAGCGATGAAAATATCGCCCAGACGCCATTTTCGTATAGCGCTCGGCTGACCGCAGCGGCGGCGTCGTGCTGATTGAATTCCAGCCCCAATATAATGCCGCATTGGCGCACGCCGCTGAAAATATCGCCGTGCCGCTGCATGGCGGCGGCCAATTCTGTCGCAAAGAAATCGGTCACCGCATGGATAGAAGCAACTGTTTCAGGGCGTTGCAAAATCTCCATCACCTTATGGGCCACGACACAGCCAAGTTCCGCGCCACCCGTCGTGGAAATATGCGCAGCGCCATCTTCGTGCAGCCAGCCGCCCGCCTTTTCATTCACCAGACAGGCCGAAATCGGGTAAAGCCCGCCAGTCAGACCCTTGGCCGTGACCATGATATCGGGTTGTATGTTGTAAGTCTGCCAAGCCCACATCTGCCCCGACCGCATCATGCCGGTTTGCACTTCGTCGGCAATATAGAGCGTGCCATACTTTTCACACAGCGCCTTGCAGGCCGGTAAGTAGCCGTCGTGGGGCAGCGGAAAGCCGTAGGTGGCGGGTATGGTTTCCATGATCAGCGCGGCGACATCGCCCGCCTTCAGCGCCTGTTCCATTGCATCAATATCGTTGAACGGAACCTGAATGAAGGTATCGGGTTCATCCGACAGAAAGATTTTGGAAAAGCGCGCGTCGCCAGTGGCAACGGACAAGCCGCCGTGGCCGTGATACCCCTTGATGATAGACACAATCTTGCGCCGCTTGGTCGCATAGCGCGCTGATTTCAAAGCGATATCCACCGCCTCTGCACCGCCCGCGCCAAAGACTGCATAGGCCATGCCGGGGCTGGCCTTCACCAAAACCTCAGCCAAGGCAGCCCGCGCCACAGACGGAAACCAGTGGTTGCCCATATCGAAATAATCAAGCGCGCCTTTCAGGGTTTCCACCAATTCGGTGTTGCGGTGGCCCAGATTATAGGTGCCGCCATTCAGATGCAGATCAATCAGGCGGCGGCCCGACATATCATAAAGGCAATAGCCCTCGCGCCGGTCGATCACCAGATCAACGCCGGCTTTCTGCCAGAATTTGGTTTTATCCGGGTTCCAATAGGCGATGGATTTGTCCAACACCTGTTGCTTGTTTTCAAATTTGAATTGGCCATAATCGAACATAAGGCGGCTCCTACAGGCAAATCTGCCCGACATCCCACATTTCTTGATCGAAGCATTACAAATTCAGCTTGTCAATTTGAAACTGCCGCGCCGATGACTGCCGTATGTTGCCCTGTCTGTAACAATCTGATGTGATATACTAAACCAAAGCTGAGCACAGATTTAATGATCAAACCAAAGTCCCGGCCCCGAAAATCAACGCGGCAAGATCGCATCACGGCGGAATTGCGGGCAGCACCGTCGCTTCGGGTCAATGAATTGGCGGCATTGCTGGCCGTATCAACAGAAACCGTGCGCCGCGATCTGACTGAAATGGGCGAGGCCGGACTGATAAACCGCACTTACGGCGGCGCTATTCGCCCGGTGGCGTTTGAGCCTGCGGTGGCGGTGCGCGAAGGTCTTATGATCGCGGAGCGTGAACGCATGGCCGAAGTTGCAGCGGGTTTGGTTGAGCCGAACGATATTTTGATGATCGGCGGCGGGGCGACCACGCTGCATCTTGCGCGCAGGCTGGCGGTGGTGGTGGATCATGTGACGGTGATCACGCATGGCTTTTCGGTGGCGTCGGCGCTTGCGGTAAATGCCACCCACAAAGTGCAGATCCTGCCCGGACAATATGATGCGCGCGAAGGGCTGATCCATGGGCCAGATACGATAGATGCCTTGCAACGGTTTCGCGCCAACAAGGTGTTTTTGGGGGCAAGCGGGCTTACGCCAGACGGCCCGAACGATGCGGGTCTGGGGCCGGGAATGACGTATGGCGCAATGATAAAGCGGGCGGCGCAAGTGTATATTCTTGCCGATCATAGCAAATTCGATGTGCCATCGCTGACCGTCTATGCGCGCTGGACGCCTGAGGTGACATTGATCACCGATACAGACCCGGTGGGTGAATTGGCCGAAGCCATGCAACGCGGCGGCAGCAAAGTGATTGTGGCAGGCAGGATTTAGCGCTTGGTGCTGCGTCTTGTGGATTGGGTCAATGTCGGCTCCAGGGGTTCGAACGCGGCGTCACCGCCTCTGTGGCAAAAGCATCTTTTGGGCGGGTGCTGGCGATGTGATCGGCCAGGTATTCAGCATCGCGCCAGACACCCCAGATGAACGGCGAGGCCCGGCGTGACAGCCACGGCAGGCCCAGAAAGTACAGCCCCGGCAGTGCCGTAACCCCGCGATCATGGGCGGGTCGGCCTTTCTCATCAAAAACATCGGGCTTTAGCCACCCATAATCCAGCGCATAGCCAGTGGCCCAAATAATTGCGGTGATACCGGCCTTGACCAAGTTCAAATCCAATATCGGGTGGTTGACACAATCGGGGGTGGGTTCGACTTTGCGGGCATCAGGTTCGGTGGGCAGATCAAGGCGGTTTTGGGTGACATAAGCATCGGCTGCGTCCAGAATGGAAGCGTGGTTTGCATCGCCCAAGGTAAGGTTCGCAGCAAGGTCTTGCGCAAAGTGAAGCGCGCCGTCGCGGTAGCTTTCTGCCCGCCCAAGCAACGTCATGCCACGTTGTGCAAAGCGCCTGAAATCAACGGTTTGGCCGCCATGCGCGCCACTTACGGCAATGGTGACATGTTCCATGCCCGGCATGCGGGTCTTGGCATCCCACAGGCCAAGCACGCCCAGCCACCAACAAAAATCGCGGCCGCGGTACCTGATCGGCGGTCGATCATGCGGACCCACGGACAGATAGACGCGGCGTCCCGCGCGGAGCAGCTCATCCGCGATTTGTGCGCCGGATGAGCCTGCACCAACCACCAAAACTGCACCCTGCGGCAGTTGGTCAGGGTTGCGGTAGGCGCTGGAATGCAGTTGCAATACGCTGGTCTGCGGCGGCACAAGGTTGGGGATCAACGGGCGCTGAAATGGCCCGGTGGCTACGACGACGGCTTTGGCCGCCAGCGGGCCTTGGGATGTTTCAGCGCGGTATCCCGACGCGTCCGGGGCGCTTTCAAGTGACATGACCTCAACGCCACAGCGGATTGGTATGGCATTTTGTTCTGAGAATGTTTCGAAATAGCTAACGATCCGGTCGCGATGGGCAAAGCTGTCAGGATCTATGTCGTCAAAGGCCAAGGTAGGAAAGCGATCGTGCCAGGCCGGGCCGTTGGCAACAAGGCTGTCCCACCGCTCGGACCGCCAGCGTTCGGCGATGCGGTGCCGTTCCACAACCAGATGCGAAATGCCTTTCGCGGTTAAATGCGCGCTCATGGCCAACCCGGCCTGACCACCGCCAATCACAAGGGTGTCGATTGCGTCGATAGACATAAGCATGCCCCGGGTTGGAAAAATCGGTCTGTGGCACTTTAATCAGTCATGCCCGTCAATTGCCATAGGCGGCGTTCGGTGCGTGGGTTTCGCGCGCCCGAACGCACCTTTTGCAACGATCCTGCAAAAATGCGCTGGCGCTTTCGCAAGCTTCGGGCCCATGATGTGGGCTAATTTTCCTGGACCCGCCGGAGCCGCCATGTCGAACCCCCATACGCGTTACCGAAAATTCAATACCAAAGAAACCTACCCTGAACAGAAGCTTGACAACGATCTGTGCCAGGCGGTTGCCACGCGCGGGGGGCGCACATTGTATCTGCGCGGACAATGTCCACAAGATCTGGATACGGCACAGACCATCAGCAGCCACGATCCGGTGGAGCAGACCCACAAGGTGATGCAGAATATCCGACAGCTGATCGAAGAAGCCGGCGGATCCATGATGCATCTGGTCAAGGTGGTGGTCTATCTGACCGATGTGCGCCACCGCGAGGCGGTGTATCGCACCATGGGCGAATACATCAAAGGCGTGCATCCGGTATCGACCGGACTGGTGGTGCAAGCGCTTGCACGGCCGGAATGGCTGGTGGAAATTGACGGCACGGCGGTTATTCCAGACTGAACGAACATGCCCCGGAACAGGAGCCCAAGATGACATTTTCCTTGATCGCACGCTGTGCTGCGACCGGGCAGTTTGGCATTGTGATCGCATCATCATCGCCAGCGGTTGCCGCGCGCTGTGCCCATGTGCGGGCCGGGGTGGGTGTGGTGGCAAGTCAGAATATCACCGACCCAAGCCTTGGCCCGGCAGTGCTGGACCAACTGGCGATGGGCAAATCGGCGCAAGATGCACTGGCTGCGGTAACCTGCGGCCGTGAAAATATTGAATATCGCCAGTTACTTGTGGTCGATGCAATGGGCGGGCACGCCAGTCATTCCGGGGGCCTTGTTTTGGGGATTTGGAACACGGCGCTGGGGCGGGATTGTGCTGCCGGAGGCAATCTTTTGGCCAATTTGGATGTGCCAAAAGCCATGGTGGCGGCGTTTGAAATGGCGACCGGGCATCTTGGGGATCGGTTGATGACGGGTCTGGCGGCGGGGCTGGCTGCGGGGGGTGAGGCGGGTCCGGTGATGTCTTCCGGGCTGAAAATATCGGACAAGCTGGATTGGCCGTTGGTTGATTTGCGGATGGATTGGTGTAATGAGCCGATTGCAGCCCTGCAAGTGGCATGGCAGGTGTACCGCCCGCAGATGGCAGCTTACGTGCAGCGCGCCGTAGACCCGACGCGGGCGCCATCGTTTGGTGTTCCGGGCGACGTGTGAAAGGTTACGAATGCGTCCCCCCAGAACGGGGGCGGAATTCGTTGAATTTTGCGTTTTGCCGCAGTCTTTTATGCGTCTTGTTTCCGTCTTCTTTCCGTCTCTGCGCGCGGTGGGTTTCGAATGGGTTAAGGTGCGGCGATGGTTGCGGTTTGCGCGGCTTGCAGGCAGGTCACAAGATCACTGTGCAAGGTCAGGCGTTCGTCTTCGCTTAGGAACGCGCCGAGTTCCACTTCGCGCGGGCCGCCTTGCAGGGTCAGGTAGTTTGGCACCGGGCCGCCGGTGGTATGGCGGACGACGCGCACCCAGTAAGGATTGGCTTGCCAATGCTGGCGCTGCCCGCGCGGGCCGTGGCGGGTCAGGGTGATCAGCGTCGGGGTCAGGGTCAGGTCTTCCAAAATCTGGCCGTCACGGTAGCTGCGCTGTAGCGCCCACCAGATTGCCGCGACCGTCGCCACAAGAAACGGCAGCATTCCCCACAGCACGGGCGAGCCGATAAGCGTGACCAATGGCAATGCAATCAACGCCGCCGTGCCGCCGATGAACCACACGAAACCCTGTTTGGGCAAGGATCGGTAGGGCCAGAGGTGCAGGCGGGTCTCAGGATCAGGTGAGGGAAGGATTTCGTAGGGCATGACAAAGAAGATAGAGCTTGGCCTTCGTGGAATCAATTGCGCGAAAGTGCCACATGGCAGGTAGAGACTTGCCCACCAAACAGCGCGAGGGTGGCGGCAAGGGGATGGCAAAGAAAAAAGGCCCCGGATTGCGCCGGGGCCTTTTGGTCTTCATTGCATTCAGGTGTTAATGCGCGTGGCTTTTATCCCAGTCGGCGCGCTTTGGAAGTTGCTCGAACGTGTGTTCGGGCGGCGGGCAGGGCAGGGTCCATTCCAGCGTGTCGGCGTATTCGTTCCAGTAGTTGTTCACGGTGATCTTACGGCCATAGCGCAGCGAGTAGACCATGATACCGATGAAAAACACGAAAGACGCAAAGGACAGGAACGCACCGTAGGACGAGATCTTGTTCCAGTAGGCAAACGCTTCCGGGTAGTCGATGTAGCGGCGCGGCATGCCTTGGCGACCGAGGAAGTGTTGTGGGAAGAAGGTCAGGTTCGAGCCGATGAACATCGCAAAGAAGTGCACTTTGCCTGCCCATTCAGGGTATTCACGACCCGACATTTTGCCGAACCAGAAGTAGATGCCAGCGAAGATACCAAACACGGCGCCCAGCGACATCACATAGTGGAAGTGCGCCACGACATAGTAGGTGTCGTGATAGACGCGGTCGACGCCAGCCTGGCTAAGCACGATGCCCGTCACGCCGCCGACGGTAAACAAGAACAGAAAACCAAAGGCCCAGAGCATGGGGGTTTTCAACTCGATCGAGCCGCCCCACATGGTGGCAATCCACGAGAAGATTTTGATGCCTGTGGGCACCGCGATCACCATGGTGGCCAGCATGAAATAGCTTTGCTGCGTCAGCGACATGCCAACCGTATACATGTGGTGCGCCCAGACCACGAAGCCCAGTACGCCGATGGCGACCATGGCGTAGACCATCGGCAGGTAGCCGAAGATCGGTTTTTTCGAGAAGGTGGCTATCACCTGGCTGATGATGCCAAAGGCGGGCAGGATGATGATATACACCTCTGGGTGGCCAAAAAACCACAAGATGTGCTGATACAGGATCGGATCACCGCCACCGGCCGGATCAAAGAAGGTGGTGCCAAAGTTGCGGTCGGTCAGCAGCATGGTGATGGCACCGGCCAGAACCGGAAGTGCCAGCAGGATCAGCCATGCGGTGACGAAGATCGACCACGCAAACAGCGGCACTTTGTGCATGGTCATGCCTGGGGTGCGCATGTTCAGGAACGTGGTGATCATGTTGATTGCGCCAAGGATGGATGACGCGCCAGACAAGTGGACCGCGAAAATCGCGAGGTCCATCGAATAGCCGGATTCCCGTGTGGAGAGTGGCGGATACAGCACCCAGCCCACCCCGGCCCCATAGGAGTTTTCGCCACCCGGCGAGAATACGGATGCAATTGCCAGTGCGGTGCCTGCAACGAACATCCAATAGCTAAGGTTGTTCATCCGCGGAAAGGCCATATCCGGCGCGCCGATTTGCAGCGGCATGAAATAGTTGCCAAAGCCGCCAAACAACGCTGGAATGACCACAAAGAACATCATCAAGATGCCGTGGCCGGTGATCAGCACGTTCCAAAGATGGCCGTTGGGGGTACAGTCTGATGTGGCCGCTGCCGTCAGGCGCATGCCTTCTTCGCACATGTATTGCACGCCGGGGTTCATCAATTCCATCCGCATGTAGACGGTGAAAATGACCGAAATCAGGCCAACGAAGCCGCCGGTAAACAGATAGAGAATTCCGATATCTTTATGGTTCGTTGACATGAACCAGCGGGTGAAAAACCCGCGTTGATCATGATCGGTGCCATGAATGGCTGCATCGGCCATGGTCGCCTCCTGCTGAGAGTGATGAAACGGCTGTGATTTCAGAAATTACAGCCGACGGTATTACAGTTGTGTTTAGGGGCGCAACTGTCTGGCGGCAATGTCTGTCTTTGACGCAGCTGCATATTTTCCGGCAAATCTTGGGGGCCATTCGTCGCAGCACGCGCGTGTGGGGATAAAACAAAGGGCGCGCCGGATCTTTCTTGATCTACGCGCGCCCGGTTATGACCTGGGTTTGTCGGATGGGTTACGGCGCCGGTGCGGCTGCGGCGGGGGCTGCTGCGGCGGGTGCGGCCGGGTCGACTGGCTTTAGCGAGGCAAGGTAGGCCGCGACATCTTCGCCACCTTTGGCAAGTTTGAGCATCATCTTCGACTTTGCCTTTGGATCACCGGAATTTTCATCCAGCCATTTGGTGGGATCCACGACATAGGCGGTAAGCATCGCCTCATCCCAGATCAGGCCTTTGGCACCTGCGGCCAGGATACCATCGCCATATTTGAAATCGGGATAGGATGCGACCGGGCGACCAATGACACCGTAAAGGTTTGGCCCGACTTTGCCGCCCTTCTGGATGACAGTGCCGTCGTCACCGGTAATGTTATGGCAGCTTTTGCATTTGCCAAAAATTTTCTCGCCGGCGGCAACGTCGCCTGCGGCAAAGGCGGGGGCGGATAGGCTGAACGCTGCGAGGGCTGCGATCGCAGTAAACTTTATCATGGTTTCCTCATTCTTTGCGGTGCGATCTGAATCGCTGTGGATACTGGATGAAAAAGCGCTGATGCGTTGATATGCAATAGCAATGATCAATTTTATTCACTTTGCTTGGCCTTGAGGCAGAGACTGAGCGAAGTTTCGCATCAGGCTGGCATCAAGATCGGCCAAAGTGACGGGCAGGCCAAGATCCACAAGGCTTGTCACGCCGTGATCCGCAAGGCCGCAAGGCACGATGCCCGTGAAATGCGAAAGATCCGGTTCGACATTGATCGAAATGCCATGAAAGCTGACCCATTTGCGCAGTTTGACGCCGATGGCGGCGATTTTATCTTCCTGGCACGCGCCTTTTGCCGTGGGGGGCAAGGTGGGGCGGCGGACCCAGACTCCAACACGGCCCGCGCGGTGTTCGCCCTTGACGTTGAAATCTGCCAAGGTGGCGATGACCCAGTTTTCAAGGCCGCAGACAAACTGGTGCACATCGCGGCCGCGTTTGTTCAAATCCAACATCACATAAGCGACGCGCTGGCCCGGCCCGTGATAGGTGTATTGCCCGCCGCGCCCGGCCACATGCACCGGAAAGCGTTCTGGATCAATCAGATCAGCCGGATTGGACGAGGTGCCAGACGTGTAAAGGGCGGGATGTTCCAACAGCCAGACCGCCTCGGGGGCGGTGCCCGCCGAAATGGCGGCCACCCGCGCCTCCATCGCGGCAACCGTTGCGGCATAGGGGGAAAGTCCCGGCAGATGTACCCATTCAACCAAAGTAGCCTCCCCCCCCCTTTTGATGCGGCAGGAAAGAATTTTGCTTTCTTTCCTTCGGACCGCGCGTGTTAAATGGCCGCAACGGCGACCATGCCGGTTTGGCAAGAGATGCGATGCAATTGATGGCAATTGCAACCACAAGCCTGATCGTGGCGGTGCCGATTTGGCGCAAAAGTCGGGGCCACAGTTTTTGCGACGCGTATCGCAGACCGACCAGATCTGATCCCTGCCACTTTGCAAAGGGTGGGGCAAGAAAACCCCTTCCCTTCGCATGACACTGTCGCTACGTAGCATGCTACCAAATCAAAACATGCGGATGTGGCGGAATGGTAGACGCGCAGCGTTGAGGTCGCTGTGGGGTAACACCCGTGAAGGTTCGAGTCCTTTCATCCGCACCATTTTGATCGCTCGCTCTGATGGCATAGGGGTTTTTGGTCAGGTCGCAGCCATATGCGATTCTGTCCCGTGCAATGCAGCCAGGCCTGCCGTGCTGCCCAAGCCCCAAGTATCACCGTCACTTGAATTTTTGTTGTGCTGATCACACAGGCGATTTGCCTGTCGAAACGCCAAATTGACACATGTTGACCTGTGACATGCGATTATTACCGTCGATTTCCCGGAAATCGATAAGCTTTCTGCGCGATGTGACAAGTTCGTTGCAATCGTGGGTCTGATCCGCTTTAGTTGTGGGTAATTAAACTGCGCTGGTAAAAAGCCAACGCGTAAAAAAAGAACAGGGAGACCGGATTGGTTGTTGCCAGCCCCAACGACGCTTTCGTCGTGTTTGATCACGTGCAAAAAAGCTATGACGGCACGTCGCTTGTGGTCAAGGATTTGAACCTTGCCATCGCAAAGGGCGAGTTTCTGACAATGCTGGGGCCATCGGGGTCTGGCAAGACCACTTGCCTGATGATGCTGGCGGGGTTTGAGACGGCAACCAACGGCGAAATCACGCTGGACGGCCGCCCGATCAACCAGGTGCCGCCGCACAAGCGTGGCATTGGCATGGTGTTTCAGAATTACGCGCTGTTTCCGCATATGACGGTGGGGGAAAACCTTTCGTTCCCGCTTGAAGTGCGCGGAATGGGCAAGGCCGACCGCGAGGCGAAGGTGAAACGCGCGCTGGATATGGTGCAGATGTATGCCTTCATCAACCGTCGTCCGGCGCAACTGTCTGGCGGCCAGCAGCAGCGTATAGCACTGGCGCGGGCTTTGGTGTTTGACCCCAAACTGGTGTTGATGGACGAACCGCTGGGCGCGCTGGACAAGCAGTTGCGCGAACATATGCAGTTTGAAATCAAACACTTGCACGAAAGTCTTGGGATTACCGTGGTCTATGTGACGCATGATCAGGGCGAAGCCTTGACGATGAGCGACCGTGTCGCGGTGTTCAATGACGGGCGTATCCAGCAACTGGCATCGCCGTCTGATCTGTATGAACGCCCCGACAACAGCTTTGTCGCGGGCTTTATCGGCGAGAATAACAAGCTGCACGGCGTGTTGGAGGAGATCGCCGACGGGCGCGCGACAGTGCGGCTGAATTCCGGTGAGCTGATAGATGCGACGGCGGTGAACGTGTCCACCAAGGGGCAGAAAACACTGGTGTCGATCCGGCCGGAGCGGGTGGAATACAAGCCGGAATTGTTGCCGCCCGGCGCGCATACCATTGACGCCGAGGTGCTGGAATTCATCTATATGGGCGATATGTTCCGCACCCGGCTTCGGGTGGCAGGATCGGATGATTTTGTGATCAAATCACGCAATACCCTGGGTCAGCGCATGCTGGCACCGGGGGAAAAGATCAAGATCGGTTGGGCACCGCAAGATGCCCGGGCGCTTGATCCTTGATGGCCTGAACCGGCCCTGCCGCACTGTGTGGCCAACGAAAACATCAGTTATGTAACCAAGGGAGCTACCAACGATGAAAAAACTTCTGATCCTGTCCACCGCCCTGACCGGCGTGGCCTTTGCCGCCAAGGCAGATGTCACCGTCATGTCATGGGGTGGCGCCTACACCGTCAGCCAGGTGGAGGCCTATCACAAGCCCTACACTGCAGCGACCGGCAAAGCCGTTATTTCGGTAGACAGCGAAAACCCTGCCCCCGCGATCAAAGCAATGGTCGAGGCTGGCAACGTCACGATTGACGTGGGCGATGTGGAATATGCCGACGCGATCCGTCTGTGCGACGAAGGCCTGCTGGAGCCGATTGATGCGGCATCCTTGCCAGCCGGTGCCGACGGTGTGGCCGCTGCAGATGACTTCCTGCCCGGTGCTGTGACCGAATGCGCAGTGTCAACCATCGTGTTCTCGACTGTGTTCGCTTATGACACCACCAAGTTCCCGGTCGGACCAACCACGATTGCCGATTTCTTTGACCTTGAGAAGTTCCCCGGCAAGCGCGGTATGCGCAAGGGTGCCAAAGCCAACCTCGAGATGGCACTGATGGCAGACGGCATTCCTGCGGCGGATGTTTATGCCACGTTGGAAACCCCGGAAGGCCAGGACCGCGCCTTTGCGATGCTGGACAAGATCAAGGCAGAAACGATCTGGTGGGAAGCGGGTGCTCAGCCACCACAATTGTTGGCTGACGGCGAAGTGGCGATGACCACGGCCTATAATGGCCGGATCTTCTCGGCTGCGGTTGCAGAAGGCAAGCCGTTTGCCACCGTCTGGGATGGCCAGGTTTACGAATACGATCTGTTCGTGATCCCCAAGGGTGCACCAAACAAGGACGAAGCACTTGAATTCATCAAGTTCGCGACCTCGACACAGGCACTGGCCGATCAGGCAAAGTGGATCAGCTACGGCCCAGCTCGGAAGTCGTCAGGCCCGTTGGTTGGATTGTTCAATGATGGCAAAACCGAAATGGCACCGTTCATGCCAACGTCGGCTGCCAACCTGACCAATGCGCTTGCATCAAGCTATGAGTTCTGGGTGGACCGTGACGCAGAGCTGAACGAGCGTTTCAACGCTTGGCTGGTTGCAAACTAAGCCAAGAACGAAGGCGCGGGGGAAACCTCGCGCCTTTTTCTCGCATCATGTCGCGGTTCCAGAAGGATATGTGATGGCCGATCTATCCGCCAAAATGCCAAGCGACATGCCTGCTGTGTTGACCACCGCCGATGGCCGCCCGCTGAAGGCCGCGCTGGCTGCGGCGCAGGCCCGCGCAAAACGCAAAGCGTTCTTTCTGGTGCTGCCGTTATTGGCGTTTGTGGTGCTGACCTTCATCGTGCCAATTGGTCAGATGCTGCAACGGTCAGTTTACCACGATGGGTTTTCCGCCTCGGCCCCCAGCCTGAAGGCATGGTTCGATGCCAACCCGGGCGGAGCTGCGCCCGATGAAGCCGCCTACGCAGCACTGGTGACCGATCTGCGCCAGATGAAGATCGACAAGCAAGATGCCATGGCCGGCACAAGGATAAATTACAACATTTCCGGCACGGTGTCTTTGTTCAAATCCACCGCGCGTGCGGCGGCCAAGATGGAGCCGCCGTTCAAGGAGGCGGTTCTAGCCGCCGATAAAGACTGGGGCAACCCCAAGCTGTGGCAGGCAATGCGCACGGCATCAAACCCCTATACCACCGACTTTTACATGGTCGCGACCGATCTGGAACGCGATGATCAGGGCGGGCTGCAAACGGTCAATCAAAACAAAAAGGTCTATCGGTATCTGTTCATCAAAACCTTCTGGTTGTCCGGGGTGATCACCGTGATCTGCCTGTTGCTGGCGTTTCCGATCGCACATTTGCTGGCGACCTTGCCAATGGCCAAGGCGAACTTGTTGCTGATCTTTGTGCTGCTGCCGTTCTGGACATCGCTTTTGGTGCGCACCACCAGTTGGATTGTGCTGTTGCAAGGGCAAGGGGTGGCCAACAATGTGCTGGTGGCGATGGGGCTGGTTGATGACGGCGACCGCTTGAAGATGATCTACAACCAGGCCGGCACCATCATTGTGATGACGCATATCCTGCTGCCGTTCATGGTGCTGCCGCTGTATTCGGTGATGAAAACCATCCCGCCCGCCTATGCCCGTGCCGCCCGTAGTCTGGGCGCCACCAGTTGGACCACATTCCGGCGCATCTATCTGCCGCAAACGCTGCCGGGCATTGGCGCGGGGGCGCTGTTGGTGTTCATTCTGGCGGTCGGCTATTACATCACGCCGGCTTTGGTTGGCGGGGCGGATGGGCAGTTGATATCCAACCTGATCGATTTCCATATGGACAAATCCAACTGGTCACTGGCCGCCGCCTTGGCCGCGATTTTGCTGGCGGGTGTCTTGGTCTTGTACTGGCTTTACGACCGGTTGGTCGGCATTGACCGTTTGAAACTGGGGTGACGTGATGACCTTGGTTCGCAATTTCATCTTGGCACAAATATCCCGGGGGTTCGGGGGCTGGCCCCCGGCGTCTCGGCAAGGGAGCGTTCGCTGATGGCCATGCCCGTCTATCTGACCCCGCTGGAGCGCGCCTGGCGCTACGCGTACCGCACGATTTGCGTAGCGATTTTCATTTTTCTGATAGCACCCATCCTGATCGTGATTCCCCTGTCGTTCAATGTCGAGCCTTATTTCACCTTTACCGAAAAGATGCTGAAGCTTGATCCGGCGGGCTATTCGATGCGGTGGTATGACTTGCTTTTGACCTTCGGTATGCAATCGCCCGAATTGCCGCGCGATGCATCTTGGTGGTCGGATGCGTGGAACAATTCAACCTGGATCAAGGCCGCGTCAAATTCGTTGAAAATCGGCTTTTGGGCGACAATTCTTGCCACCACGCTGGGCACATTGGCCGCCCTTGGCCTGTCGCGGCCCGAAATGCCGTATCGGCGGTTGATCATGGCGATCCTGATCTCGCCGATGATCGTGCCGATCATCATCATCGCGGTGGGGCTGTTTTTCTTTTATTCGTCCACCTGCCTTTCGCCCGACACGTTTATCGGGTCACTGGCAGCACCGATCTTGTCGAAAAAGGGCTGTCTTGCCAATTCGGATTTCGGGGTGATCCTGGCCCATGCGACGCTTGGTATTCCGTTTGTGATCATCACGGTGACGGCCACGCTTGCCGGGTTTGACCAATCGCTGATCCGCGCCTCGGCCAGCCTTGGGGCCAGTCCGCGCGTCACCTTTTTCAAGGTGATCATGCCATTGATTTTGCCGGGGGTCATCTCTGGCGCTTTGTTCGCGTTTGTCACTTCGTTTGACGAGGTGGTGGCTGTGTTGTTTATCGGCGGGCCGGAACAGCAAACCATCCCGCGCCAGATGTGGAACGGCATTCGCGAACAGATCAGCCCGGCGATTTTGTCGGTGGCAACGATTCTGGTGGTGATATCAATCGCTCTGCTGGCCACGGTCGAATTGCTCCGGCGGCGGTCAGAGCGGATGCGCGGCGTGTCACCGAATTAGGGCAGGATCGACAGCCAGAGCCATGCCGTGACGATAGTTGCCGCAGTGCCTATCAACACGGCGCTGGCAGCGACCCGTTTGGCCACGCCGTACATATTGGCAAACAAGAACGCATTGACGCCGGGGGCCATGGCCCCGGTGATCACGGCAGACCGCAGGTCCGGCACCGACAGGCCAAAGGCGTAACGGCCCAGCAGGTAGGTCACGCCGGGATGCACGACCAACGAGCAGACGCAAACCATGGTGATACATTTTATATCGCCTTCGGGGCGGTAGCGCAGTAACACCCCGCCCAAGCCGAACAGGGCCGACGGAATGGCGGTGCCGGCCATCATGTCTACGGCGGACGAGGCGACTTGTGGCAAGGCAAAGCCGGACAAGTTCACCGTGAAACCGGCAATGATGCCGATCACCAGCGGTTGCGACAGGATCGCGCGCAGCACTTGGGTTGTCAGGCGCGGAACAGACAGCCCGGCCCCCTTGCTGCGCACCAGTTCCATAAGCGTTATGCCAAAGCCGTACAAAAGCGGCGCGTGAACAGAGATGATGGCATAGTTGCCTGACAGGGCCTCGGTCCCATAAGCGCGTTCCGTGATGGGCAAACCCAGCAGCAGCGAATTGGAAAACAAGCAGGCAAATCCGATGGCGACGCTTTCGGCCGCAGACCGACCGAACAGCCCGCGTGCGCCGAAGTAACCAAGCCCGAAGCCTGCAAAGGCACCGGCATAAAAGCTGGCAAGCAAAGCGGGATGATAGGCGGATGCGAGGTCCAGTTGCGCCACTGATTTGAACAGCAGGCAGGGGGCGGCGAAATTTTGTGCAAAGCGCATGACGCCGTCAACCGCGCCTTGGTCAAACAGTTTGGCATAGGCCGCGGCATAGCCAAAGCCGATGATCAGAAACACCGGCAGAATAACGTCCAACAGGGCGGTCATTCCGTTTCTAGCTCGATCACCATGCCGTCATAGGCGGGGGTGACGCCGCTTGGAAGCTCGCCCATCAGCGTGTCGTAATCCAGATCGACATGCATGTTGGTCAGCACGGCGCGGCGCGGCTTGGCGCGGGCGATCCATTCCAGCGACAGGGCCAGATGCGCATGGGTCGGGTGCGGTTTGCGGCGCAGGGCATCGAGTATCCAGACATCAAGGCCCATGACGTAAGGCCAACTTGCGGATGGTATCTCTATCACGTCCGGCAGATAGGCAAGGTTGCCTATGCAAAGCCCAAGAGCGTCCATCTCGCCGTGTTTCACCTGAAACGGGGTGAAGGTGATCGGGCCACCGGCACCGGGCACTTCAACGGGGCCATCGATGGGATGCAGATCAAGGATGGCAGGATAGGCCGAGCCTTCGGTTTGCGAGAACGCATAACCAAAGCGCGCCATCAGGGCCACTTGTGTCGGCAGATCGGCCCAGACCGACAATTTGCGCCGCAAGTTGAACACGATCTGGCGCAGATCGTCGATGCCGTGCATGTGGTCGGCGTGCGAATGGGTGAAGATCACACCGTCAAGGGTGCCGACGCCCGCGCTGAGAAGCTGTTCGCGCATATCGGGCGAGGTGTCGATCAAGACGCGGGTGGTGCCCGCCTCGGTGATGCGTTCCACCAGCAAGGAGCAGCGGCGGCGCCGGTTTTTGGGGTTGGTGGGATCGCAGTCGCCCCATTCGCCGCCGCCACCGCTGCCAAGGCGCGGCACGCCGCCCGATGATCCGCAGCCCAGAATGGTGAAACGCAGGTTTGCCATGGATCAGGCCGCCTTTGCTGCAAGCTTGGCGCGGGTGAACAGCCGGTCGAAATTGGCGGATGTGGCGGCGGCAAATTCGGCGACACTTACGCCAAAAATCGCGGCACCGGCTTTGGCAGTGTGGGCGGTGTAGGCGGGTTCATTGCGACGCCCGCGAAAGGGTGGCGGGGCAAGATAGGGGCTGTCGGTTTCCAGCAAGATACGGTCCAAGGGTGCGGCGGCGAAGATATCGCGCAAATCCTGGCTTTTGGGGAAGGCGGTGATGCCGGACATCGAGAGGTAAAAGCCAAGCTCCAGCGCCGCCTTTGCCAGACCCTCACCAGACGAAAAGCAATGCATGACACAGAGATACGGGCGGATCTTAAAGCTTTTTGTCAAGATTGTCGCCATATCGTCATCCGCGCCGCGTGCGTGGATGATCAGGGGCAGGCCAGTTTCTTGCGCCGCCTCGATATGGATGCGCAGGCTGGTTTGCTGGATGGCTTTGCTGTCAGCGGTGTAGTGGTAGTCAAGGCCAGTCTCGCCGATGCCCACGAACTTTGGATGCGCGGCAAGGGCCACCAATTGATCGACAGTTGCGAGCGGTTCTTCGGCAGCACTCATCGGGTGGGTGCCTGCGGCGTAGAAAACGGGTGCGTAGGTTTCGGCAAGCGCGCGCACTTTAGGCTCGTTGCGCAAACGGGTGCAGATGGTGACCATGCGGGTGATGCCAGCGGTGTTTGCACGGGCGATCAGATCGGGGATTTCGCCGTCAAAATCGGCAAAGTCCAGATGGCAGTGGCTGTCTACAAGGTCGGGGGTCATCTGGCGCTCATTTTGGGAGGGACAGGGTTCCCGCCGTCTCGTCTATCCTCAAAAGCATATCCATCAGAAGGGCGGCAGGGTCAAGGTTCACCGCCCGCCCGCGACGTGCGCGGATGGTCAGGGTTTGGGCAAGGTCGGCCCAGATCAGGCTGGCACCGGGGGGGGAGCCGAGCCGGGTGATCAGCGCGGCTTCGCCCGTAGCGGCCTCGGGCGGTATGGTGGCGGTTGCAGCGGCGCGGGCAAGACGGGCGAGTAACAGATCGACCAGGGATATGATCAGGTCAAATTGGTTTTCCGCGCCGCGCCCGGCAGCGGTTTCGGCCAGTGTGAGGGCAGCGGGCCTATCGAGCCGGGGCAGGGTGGCGAACAGCCGGATCAGGCTTGCGTAGACGGCCAGCCCGTCTTGATTGGTCAGCCTAAACGCCTCACCAACCGATCCACCTGCAAGTTCGGCCATGGCTTGCACATCGGCGGGGACAAGGCTGCCGCCTGCTTGCACAAGCGCGTTCGACAGGTCACCCGCGTTCAGCGCCGACAAGCGCAGGGTGCGGCAGCGCGAGCGGATGGTGGGCAGCAGGCGCGCGGGTTGGTGCGAAATCAGCAGGAACGTCACCCCCGGCGGCGGTTCTTCGAGCAGTTTCAGCAGGGCGTTGGCGGCGCTTGGGTTCAGGTCATCCACCGCGTCAACAATTGCCACCCGGCGGCCCCCATCGGCGACGGACAGGTTGAAATAGGATTTCAGCGCGCGGACTTCTTTGACGAGGATGTTTTGCGCTGGGGCTTTTTCGGTATCGTTCAGACCGCAGCGCAGCAGAAAAAGGCGCGGCTCGGACAGCGCACTGAGGCGGCGCTGCACCGGGTGACCCGCGGGGATATCAAGGGTTGTTGGCGCAGGCGCTGCAAACATATCGCCATCAGCGGGCGGTGTGGCCAGCAAAAAACATGCGATTTTCCATGCCAGCGTGGCCTTGCCGATGCCTGATGGGCCGGTGATAAGCCAGGCGTGATGCAGGCGTCCCAATTGATGGGCGGTCAGAAAATCAGCTTGCGCAAGGGTGTGGCCGAAAAGGGTGGCGGTATCGCGGGGGTGCGGCGCGCCTGCGATCTGGTCGGGTTCGGGGAAATCGCCAAGGAACACCGATGGCATGGATCAGGCCCCCAGATGGGCAAGGGCAAAGGCCAGCACGGTGGCGGCCACACTGTCAACGCTGCCCGCACCGGGGATGATGCGAAAGCGGTCGGGGTTGGCGGCGGCCAGTGCCAAAAAGCCCTGACGTGCCTTTATTTGCAGCTCTAGCCCCATGCCCTCAAACCGCAATTCGCTGCCCGCACGGGCGACGGCGCGGGACAGGCCCTGTTCGGCGTCGATGTTGATCAGAAACGTCAGGTCCGGTTCCACCCCGATGATCAGGTCGTGCAGGCGGTCTACGGTGCCCGCCAAATCAGCGCGGGTCAGGCCCTGATAGATGCGGGTGCTGTCGGCAAAGCGGTCGGTGATCACCACATCACCGCGCGCAAGGGCGGGGCGGATGGTCTTTTCCAGATGGTCGCGGCGGGCGGCGGTGAACAGCAACAGCTCGGTTTCCGACGACCAGCGATCTGCGTCACCTTCCAGCACAAGGCGGCGAATTTCTTCGGCGCCAACGCTGCCGCCGGGTTCGCGGGTGAGGGTGACGGTATGCCCGGCGGCGCGCAACGCATCGGCCAGCATCCGTCCCTGAGTGGATTTACCCGACCCGTCGATGCCTTCAAAACTGATAAAGCGGCCCTGCGCTGCCATGGTTACGAGGCCGCTGCCTTTTCTTGCACAAGCGAATAAAGCGATTGCGCGGCAGAGGTCAGGCGCTTCATAAAGCCGCCCTTTGCAACATCAGTTTCCACGACCAGCGGCACTTCGATATCGGGCAGATCAGGCACATGGACAAGCAATTTTGCCACCTCTTGCCCGGCTTTCAGCGGGGCAGACAGCGGCCCTGAATAAACCACTTCGGCGGTCATGGTGTCTTGCACAAGCGCCGGCACCAGAATGCGCAGATCCTTGGCGGGCACCAGCCCCACCGTGGCAACAGCGCCCATCCAGACCTGTGCTTCGGCCACGCGCACCCCTGCTTTGGCCACGGTTTTCTGGGCAAACTGCCGGAACGCCCAGTTGACCAGACTTTCCGCCTCTTCCGAGCGTTCTTTCTCGGTTGCGAGGCCGCTGATCACCACAATCACCCGGCGGTCGCCCTGCACCGCAGACCCGACAAGGCCGTAACCCGCCTCTTGGGTATGGCCGGTTTTAAGGCCGTCGGCGCCAATGCTCATTTTCAGCAAGGGGTTGCGGTTGAAGCGGTTGTCAGGTGCGCGGTCGGCGTAGTTATATTCGGTTTCGGCGAAAACCTTGTAGTCTTCGGGAAACTCCTCAATCAGGCGCAACGCTAAAATCCCCAGATCATGCATGCTCATGCGGTGCCTCGGGTCTGGCCAACCGGACGCATTGGCAAAATTCGATTGCGTCATCCCCAACGCCTTGGCGCGTTCGGTCATCTGGGCGGCAAAGGCATCTTCCGACCCGGACAATCCTTCCGCGACCACAACGCAGGCGTCATTGCCGGAATTCACGATTATGCCTTGGATCAATTCACGCACTGTGGGGCGGTCTTGTTCGTTCAAGAACATGGTAGATCCACCCATCGCATGGGCCCGGGCCGACACACCAAAGGTGGTTTCCATGGTTACCCGGCCATCTTGCAGGGCTTCAAACAACATGTTCACCGTCATCAGCTTTGACATGGATGCGGGAGGCATCGCCTTATCAGCATTCTTCTGCATCAAAACGGCGTGGGTTCCGACATCAAACACCCAAGCGGCGTTTGCGCGCGTCTCAAACGCGCGGGCAGGCAGGCTTGCCGCAGCGACCATCAGCGATGCGGCCAAGATAAAACGCAGAGTGATCATGACTTGATCCAGTCCTTTCCGCTTAGCCAGAGACAACATAAGCATCGGCGAAACCAAGGCCTTTGACTTTTGCCAACAGGGATTTGCTGCCGCCGTCGCCGCTGGCGACCACGCTCCAGAACACCTTTCCATTGCTGTCTTCCTTGCGCACAGCGGCGTTAATTCCGCCCGCTTTCAGCTTGTCAGCAGTGCGCTGAGCGTTCGCTTCGACGCTGAAGATCCCGATTTGCACGCGCGCGGAACCGCCCGCGGGGGCAGAGGGTGCTGCCGCTGGGGCATCGGGCAGCGGCGCCACTTCCAATGCGGGCACGGGGGCGGCTTTGGTGGCGGGCACGGGGGCGGCCCCATCAGCGGCCCCATCAGCGGCCAGCGTGCCGTCAAGGGCCGCGGTTGCCTCAGATGCGGTTGCATCTTGCGCCGCTGCGGCGGCTTTGCCGGCCAACCTCGCGCGTTTTCGGGCGGCGCGCTTCGTCTCGCCCGGACGAGGTGTGGGATCAAGATCATCGCTTGGGGCGGGGGGCAGCGCTGCGTCTGCGGCTGCTACGCTGGCATCCGCCGCGCTGTCAGCCCGGTCGATTGCGGCGCCAGCGGCGGCAATAGCACCCATCGCCGGGGTTTCAACGTCGCCCGCTTGTGGCGCGGCTGCGGCGTCAGGTGCGATTTCGGCGGCATCCGGTGCAGCGGTGGCTTTTCTGTCTTCGCGGCGCAGCGCGGTGACGTTCAGCTTGCCGGGCTGGCCCGCCAACATCCCAAGCGCTTCGGCAGCATCGGACGAGATTTGCAACTTTGGACCCGGATTGTCGCGTTCACGCCGAAATAGCGCGCCGATCACAAATTTGCCATTCGCCTCGTTGCGCAAGATCACGCGTTCCGGATTGACCACATCGGGCGAGGCCACCCAAACACCGCCCAGCGACGGGCGGCCGTCCCAAAGCGCTGTGTCCGTGGTCTGGAATATTTCGGGCGCTTCAACATCACGGTCCACCATCCGAACCGACTTTGTGGCATCGGTCCTGATCGGGGTTTCGGTGGAATTTTCTGTTGCACCAAAGGGGTTGGACATAGTTTCGCAGGCCGACAATGCGCCCGCCATCACGGCCAACAAAGCCAGCTTCCGAATTGACGAACCTGCCATCACTTGCCCCTATCATGCACGCATTCTGTGGCGCGCTTTGGTTCACCCGTCTTGATAACGGTTTTGCTGCTGCTGTCATAACGCATGGCGTTGCTGCAATGATACCTGCAGTTTGCCAAAGTTGAAAGGGCAGCCGCCGAGCCTGCGCGGAATTCATCTAAGCCCCCTTTCAGAATCGCACATCCCCCGCTAAGCCCGTCGGTACCGGAGGAGTGGCAGAGCGGTTTAATGCACCGGTCTTGAAAACCGACGTGGGTGAAAGTCCACCGTGGGTTCGAATCCCACCTCCTCCGCCACTTGCTAATGACAACCCGATCTCCTTGTCATTGATGCGCAGATTTTTCTTTTTGTATTCAAGGGTTATGCGGGTTTGGCTGTGAACTGCGGTAGATGCCAAGCCGCCGAACATGGCTCTCTCCGAACCGATACTCTCTAAAGCTGTGCACTGCGGATTTTTGGTTCACAGCTTTAAGACGTTGTTTCGATTGAGAAAATACTCTGCAGAACCAGGCCATTTCGCGTATTCTTTTGCTAGTCTAACGGGACTTAGATCGAACTTTTGATCTACAGTTAAAGAATCCGCCGGATTTCTTAGATTACTTTTGGTACAAATCATTTTATTCCGGACCGCCTGCGCGACTATGCAGTGCTTTCTCACTGCCTGGGTTGCCACGTACCCATTTACGATCTGCGCCACACGTTTGCATCCATGCTGGTTTCAGGCGGCACCTTGCTGGGAATGATCAGACGACTTCTCGGTCACACACAGGTCCGCGCGGCGGGCGATTGCTCAACCCGCGCCGAAAGGCGTAAAAAAAAGGATTCTGGTCACGGCTGAATGAAAGTTCAGTGGCAGGTCAGTATGCTAGGGGCAGTTAAGCAGTTTAGAACGGCCACTTTAACTTGGAAGTCTGCCACCTTTTGAAAAAAAAATAACTCGCTATGCGGCCTCGCTCAACCAGTTTCACATAACGTTTTTCGTTTTTGCGAGGCATTTTCAGTGGTATCTGCTCTATCGTCGTCAAATGGCAAGGCGCAGTTAATTTTACTCCATCAGGACCGCGTCGCGCGAGACTACGCCTGTGAGATGGTTCTGCACGGCTTGGCTTTCTTAAAGGCTGAAAGGGCGGTCTCTGCCGCGCACGCCGCTCAGGGCGAAAAAACTTGATATGATTGCAAGATCGGGCAATGTTGACGGCGAGCGCCACTAAGCTTGAAATATGTAAGTTCAGGAACAAGTCATGTCTTTGTTTACCCCAAATCTTGGCGTCGTGATTGTCACTTTTAACTCTGCTGATGTGATTATCGATTGTCTTGAAAGCCTCTTGCGCGCTGAAGGTGTGACACTCGATATAATAGTAGTAGATAATTCATCAACCGACGACACCCTTGCAGTATTCCGTGATTGGGTTGACGGCACGCGGAATTGGGTTCCGCCGACGGACTGTCCTTTTCCCATGACAGCGGAAAGAGTAACTCCCCAAACGGGCTTGCACAGGATTGAACTGCACGAAGCGGGCGTAAATGGAGGGTTCGCGGCTGGGGTAAACATTGGGCTTACATTATTACTAGCAAAGCCTGGGCTTGAACGATTCTGGATTCTCAATCCAGACAGCATGGTTCCTTCGACTAGCGCGGCTGCCTTGGCAACCTGCACCACCCCCGACGATGGCTTTTCACTTATAGGTGGCCGCGTTGTTTACTACGACCACCCAGAGCAAATCCAGATTGACGGAGGCACGATCAACAGATGGACCGGAGTAACAAGCAACCTAAACCTTTTCGCCCAACATCCCCAGACGCCGCCCCCTAAAGCAGATGAAATGCAGTTTATTACCGGAGCTAGCATGGTCACTTCGCGGAAGTTTATTGATCGAGCGGGTGGTGTCAGACGAATGCGAACCAGTCTCTGTTTGCCCAAACCCGTCCGGCGTCAGGCTGCGCAAAGATCGCGCCACTCGGCGAGAGCGGCGGTGCG
>JAYSPY010000042.1:0-14154 GCA_043721855.1 Pseudorhodobacter sp. | reverse complement strand
ACGAATTACCGGGTGGATATGGCGGATTTCGCGGCCAAGCTGGACGGTAGCATCGCGGCGGTTCTGATCAGCCATATGCGCGGGCATACGTCGGATATGGATGCCATCATGGCGCTTTGCGATGCGCGCGGGATTCCGGTGATCGAGGATGCGGCGCATTCTCTGGGCACGACGTGGAACGGCCAAAACATTGGTACCATTGGAAAAATTGGCTGTTTCAGCTTTCAGTCCTACAAGCTGGTCAATGCAGGCGAGGGCGGGATTTTGATCACGGATGATCCCGAACTGGCGGCGCGCTGCATCATCATGTCGGGCGCGTATGAGGAAAACTGGAAAAAACATCCGGGGTTGCAGAACAGATTTGGGCATTGGCAGAACCGGCTGCCGCTGTACAACATGCGGATGCAGAACTTGTCTGCGGCGGTGATCCGGCCGCAGTTGCCGGAAATTGGGGCCCGCGTGGCCAAGGGGCGCGCGAACCATGATGCGGTGGCGGCTTTGTTGAATGAGTGCGCGTGGCTGGATGTGCCGCCACCGCTGGAGGGGGAAGACCGCGCGCCGGATTCGATCCAGTTCAATCTGGTGGGCGATTGGTCGGACGATCAGGCGCGGGCGTTTCAGCTGCGGGCTAAAACGATTGGTGTTACGGTGCAGATTTTTGGGCTAAGCGAAGGTAATGCGCGGGCGTTCTGGAACTGGCAGTTTTTGGGCGAACAGCCTGATCAACCGCAAACACGTGCCATGCTGATGCGGGCGTGTGATGTCCGGCTTCCGACGCGATTGTCGCAGGCTGATCTGAATTTTATTGCGGGCGCATTGGTAATGGCTGCGACGGATGTGATGGGCGCCAGCATCTAAAGAACGCGCAAGGCGTTTTGCAGCCAGGGCATTGCGGCAACCGAGGGTGTGACCACGCGGGTTTGCAGCAGATCGCGCAGGGTGCTGGCCACCTGACCGGGCATATCGCGCAGAACACCGGCGCGGGCGGATAGGGAAATGCGGCGATCTAGCGGGGCGAAGGGCAGCGGCATGACGGTGATCTTTGAATGCAAAGCTTGGGCTGTTTGAACGGCCAGCGGGGTTAAAATAGTCCATCCGGTGCCTGCGGCAACCATGGCAAGGATAGCGGAATAGCTATCCAGTTCAAAGCGGTGCGCAAGGCGCAGGTTCTGGCGGGCCAGATGATCGCTGATCAGGCGGCCCATGTGATGGCGGGCGGAATACTGGATCAGCGGCAGGGATTGCAGTTGGGCTGCGATGTTTGCTACAGGGTCAACCGCGCCCATGGGGGCCACCGCGACGAAGGGTTCCACAAGCAAGGGATGCACCTCGATCCAGTCGGCATCGGACGCTTGTTCAGTGCCGGTATCGGCGGCAACGACCATATCCAGCGCGCGCGCCTCCAGCCCGTCCAGCAAGCGGTGGCTGGCACCCGTTTCCAACAAGAAACGACAGCCACGCAAGGTGCTGGCAAGCGAGGTCAGCAGGCGCGGGGTAACCTCGGCATCGAAATCTTCGATCATGCCAAGGCGCAGGGTGGTGAGGGCGGACATATCGGCAAAGGCCAATTCCGCCCGCGCCTCGGCTGCGGAATTGACGATTGCCTGGGCATGTTTGCGAAACATCGCGCCCGCCGGCGTAAGCCGCATCGGGCGGGCGGACCGGTCCAGCAGATGCGTGCCCAGCGCCGCCTCCAGCCCGGACAATTGCTGACTGACGGCGGACGGGCTGGCACCAAGTCTGCGGGCGGCGGCGGAAATCGCACCCTCTTCGGCGGCGGCGAGGAAAACCTCGATCCCCCATAACGTGAAGCGCCCGTCTGGACCTGACATCGCGCGCGCCTGCCCTATTGATCAGAGTTTGGAAAGTTTTTTTTGCAGATCTTCGAGTTGTTTTTTGATTGCCGCGATTTCATCGCTGGAGGTTGGGGTATCAGGCTGTTCCGGTGCCGGGCCCGACGATGCCCAGCCGGGCATCCCGCCCAGCATGTTTTTCATGAACGCTTCTTGCTGTTTGCGCATGGCATCAAAGCCGGGCATGGCAGTCAACGGGTTTGGAAGGCCGCCCATGATTTTGGATTGGCCTTCGCGCAGCATCTCGAACGAGGCGGCCAGAAACTGCGGCACCACGGACTGCACGTTGGTGGTGTAGCTGCGCACAAGATCGGTCAGCACATTGATCGGCAGGACATTTTCGCCCTTGCTTTCATGTTCGGCCACGATCTGCAAAAGGTATTGCCGGGTCAGATCAACGCCGGATTTCAGATCAATGATCTGCACCTCGCGCCCGATGCGAATGAAGCCTGCGATATCTTCCAGCGTCACGTAATCGGAGGTTTCGGTGTTGTACAAACGGCGGCTTGCATAGCGCTTGATCAACAGTGGCTTGTCAGTATCGGCCATGGACCCCGTCCCCATTTTGTTGCAGTGCAGAATAAGTCTAAGTCAGGGCCGCACAAAAAGAAAGGGCGGGCACAAGGCCCGCCCTACGCATCTTGCCAACCGGGAGGAAGGAAGCAGATGCGGCTGTCAGTTCACTTTGCTGCAGCTGCAGCCTTCTTCACGGCAGTCGTTGCTTCTGTAGTGGCTTTTTTCACAGCTGCGGACGCGTCTTCCGACATGTCCTTGCCAGCAGCCAACATCAGTTCAACCGTTTCAATCTGCACTTTTTTCGCAATCTCTGCGAAAGCTGCCAGATGTTCGGTGGCCATTTCGGACGCTTTCGATGCGAAATCGCTGAGAGACTTGGTGTAATCTGTCGGCTCTGCCTTGGCTTTGGACACATCGCCAAGCTTTGCGATGGTGTCTTTCGCCCATTTGGTCGTGATTTCAGTCGATTTTTCAGCCGCTTCAAGCGCCACTTTCGACATTTTCTCGGCCATGGCGGCTTGCGATTTGAAAGCGTTGGTGAAAGCCGATGTATCAACTGGGAAGGATGCCATCATGTCTTGCATGACTTTGCCAAAATCTGGTGTGTTCGCCATTATAATTGCTCCTGATGCCGGGCACCTGCCCGCTTTTCTATGATCACAATATACATGCTGCAGCGCAGCATTTCAAGTGTTTTTCTGCGACGCAGCATAAAATTACCGCCGGTTGACCTTGCGTAAAAAATTCGGTCGCCAGATCAGAGACTTGGCGTGGCGATGACATAGGTGCCCGGTGCGGCGGCCAGAATGGGGTGGGTCGAATCACCTGGACTGCGGGCTTTGATCTGCACACCTGATTGCTTGGCCAGCCAATCGCGCCAGCGTGGCCACCACGAGCTTTGGTTGAAAGTGGCCCCTGCCATCCAGGCGTCCGGGTCGATCAGCGGGCCGTCATTGGTGTAATGGCCATACTTGCCTTTTGACGGCGGGTTGACGATGCCGGCGACATGACCCGACTGCGAGACGATAAAGGTTTTATCTCCGGAGCCGAACTTGCGGATGCCGTTCAATGACGACTTCCATGCCGCGATGTGATCGGTTTCGCAGGCGATGGCCATGATCGGGATGGTGATCGCCGACAGGCTTACCGGATCACCAAAAACCGGGAATTTGCCAGTGGCAAGCTGATCGCCCTGACACAGTCGGCGTAGGTACTCTACGGCCATTTTGCCCGGCAAATTGGTGCCATCGCCGTTCCAATACAACAGATCAAACGCAGGTGGTGCCTCGCCCATCATGTAGCTGCGGATGGCGGGTTTGTAGATCAGGTCGTTGGACCGAAGGTAGCTGAAGGTGCGCGACATGAACACCGATGACATCACGCCATCGATGGCAACCTGCCGCTCGATCCCATCGACAAAATCATTGTCGAGGAAAACGCCCACTTCGCCGGGGTCGGAAAAATCGGTCATCGTGGTGAAGAAGGTGGCGGATTTGACCGACTTATCACCCATCTTTTCCAGATGCGCCAAGGTGGCGCTAAGGGTCGTGCCAGCGATGCAATAGCCGACGGCATTGATCTGCGGCTGCGCGGTGATGCGGCGCACTTCGGCCATAGAGCGCAAATAGCCATCGCGGATGTAATCATCCATGCCGACATCGGCGTAAGACGCATCAGGGTTGACCCAACTGACCACAAACAGGGTAAAGCCCTGATCGACGACCCACTTGATCAGGCTGTTTTGTTCCTTGAGGTCGAGGATGTAAAACTTGTTGATCCAGGGCGGGAAGATCAACAGGGGGGTTTCATGCACGGTTTCCGTCGTGGGTGCATATTGGATCAGTTCCAGCATCTTGTTGCGAAAGACCACTGACCCCGGAGTGGTGGCAAGGTTATGGCCGACTTGGAAGGCGGTTTTGTCGGCAAGGGTGACGGCAAGATCACCATGGTGTGCCTCGATATCGCGCACCAGATTTTCGAGGCCTTGGACAAGGCTTGCGCCATCGGTTTCAACGGCACGTTCCAGCGCATCGGGGTTGGTGGCCAGAAAATTGGTCGGCGCAAACATGTCGATGATCTGGCGGGTGAAATAATCAGCGCGTCGGCGCACGGCGGGATCAAGCGTATCAAGGGCGGCCAAAGCATTGGTCACCGCTTCGGCGTTCATCAGGTATTGTTGTTTGATGTAGTTAAAGAACGGGTGTGTTTCCCACAGCGGGTTGGCGAATCGCCGATCTTTTGGCGTGGGGTCGTCGGGGGCCTTGAATTCGCCCGACGCCAGCGCGCGTTGAGCGTTCACATAGTGTTGCAGGCTATTGCCCCAGAAGCTGGCTTGCTGTTCGATGATTTTGGTGGGGTTCTGTATCATTTCGGCCACATAGGCCGAGGCTGCCTGCACATAAACCGCCTGATCGGGGCCATAAAGCGCCTGATCCGCCTGTTTACGCTGCGCCATGGCGGCGATCATGCGCTGCGACAATCCTTCAATTTTTGCAAGATTGGCATTCAAGCGGTCCAGCTTTGCCACCGCGTCGCTGTCTTCGGTTGTCATGTTAATCTTTCCGCCCTATCGTTGCCGCAATGCAGCATGAAGTTGTCAGCCCACGAGGGCGCACTAGTTTTTCTAAGAACCCCTTGGGTAGGATACACGATGAAATACATGATGACCTACGATATGATGGAAACCATGCGCAATACAAATGCTTGGATGGGGTCCACCGCGCGGGCCATGGCGTCCTACCCGGCGTTTGCCTTGTCGATGAACCCTTTGCTGCAAATAACCGCCGCTTGGGGCGAAGTGGCAGAGCGCAGTTTTGCCCGCATGGTGGTGAAACCTGATTGGGGCATCCGGTCTATCGTCGGCCCCGATGGCACCGACCATCTGATTGATGTTAGTGTTGTGGTGGAAAAGCCGTTTGGCAATTTGGTGCATTTCTTCGTGCGCCGCCGCGCCCCAATGGCGCGTAAGGTGTTGCTGGTGGCACCAATGTCTGGCCACTATGCCACACTGTTGCGGTCAACAGTGGGCAGTTTGCTGCCAGACTGCGATGTTTATGTGACCGATTGGCACAATGCGCGGGATATTCCGGTATCGGCAGGCAAGTTTGATGTGGAAGATTACACGCTGTATCTGGCGGAATTTATGCGGGTGCTGGGGCCTGATACGCATGTGATTGCGGTCTGCCAGCCGGTGCCGCTGGCTTTGGCCGCGACGGCATATCTTGCGGCAGAAGATCCAAGCGCGCAGCCGCGCAGCCTGACATTGATTGGCGGTCCGGTGGACCCCGATGCCGCCGCCACGGATGTGACCGATTTTGGCCGCCGGGTGACCATGGGCCAGCTGGAACAAACCGCCATTCAGCGCGTGGGCTTCAAGCACAAGGGCGCGGGGCGGATGGTGTATCCAGGGCTGTTGCAGTTGCAAAGCTTTATGTCGATGAACGCTGAACGCCATTCCAAGGCGTTTTCGGAACAGATTCTGCGCGTGGCGCGCGGTGAGGCATCGGATCACGATGCGCATAACCGATTCTACGACGAATATCTGGCGGTCATGGATATGACCGCGGAATTTTATCTATCGACGGTGGAGCGGATTTTCAAAAACCGCGAAATTGCCGATAATGTGTTCGAAGTGGCCGGTAAGCGCGTGGATATCGGGGCGATCACCGATGTCGCCGTGATTACCGTGGAAGGCGCGAATGACGATATTTCCGCACCCGGCCAATGTGTGGCAGCGCTTGGACTGTTAACCGGCCTGCCCGATGCCAAAAAGGCGCAGCATCTGGAACCGGGGGCCGGGCATTACGGGATTTTCGCAGGCAAAAGCTGGCGGTTGAACATCCGGCCTTTGGTGTTGAATTTCATTGACGCCCATTCCAACAACGCGCGGGTCTTTGAAAAGCCAAAGCTGAAATCGGTCGGCGGATCACCGAAGTAACAGTGGCCCGGCAAGAAATGCCTCAAGCGCGTCGGTGACCGCTTGGGGCTGTTCCAGCGGGGCCATATGGCCGGCGGCCGCGATGACGACCAGTTTTGCAAACGGCATCAGTCCCGCAACAAGCTCCTGACGCCGCAGCGGCACAAGACGGTCTTCGGCCCCGGCAAGAATGAGCGCGGGCAGCAAAGCGCGGCGCAGGGTTTTTTGCTGATCCGGGCGGCGCTGCAGGGCGCGCGATTGGGCCACGAACACCTCTGGCCCCAGATCCAACGCCATGGCTTTCAGGGTGGCAAAAACATCATGCCGATGCGGTGTGTCGGCCAAGGATGACAACGGGATTTCTTCTGCCATCGCCTGGGCCAGCCTGCCTGCGCGTGCGGCAATCATCCTCGCCTCGCGCGCAGCGGCAACAGTCGGCGCCTCAGCCATCGGGTCGGTTGACAAAAGCACGATGCGGCTGACGCGGTCTGCGGCACGGCGCAGAATATCCAGCGCCACATCGCCGCCCAAGCCCTGCCCCACCAGCACGAATTTCGGGGGTGCGCAGGTCAGAATGCGGGCGGATATTTCTTCAACCGTGGCCCCCGGTGTGGGCAGCGCGATGGTGATGGTTCGGCCCTTGGACAGCGTCACGATCTGCGGCAAAAACGCGCGCGCATCGCACATCAGGCCGGGGATCAGAATCAGGGGATCATTCATTGGGATAATCTTTGGCTGACATCTGCCACGGCAGCGGCGATCATTGCCAAGCAATCCGGCGTGGAAAATCGGTGATCGGCGCCTTTGACCAGCGACAGTTGGATATCATCGCCCTGCGCATGGTTTAGCAGGGCAATCGCCACTGAAGGCGGCACATCCACATCGTCGGTTCCCTGCAAAAACCGCGTTGGAAACGGCAGGTGCAAAGGCGTTCGCAGCACCAGATGGTTGCGGCCATCTTCGATCAGGCGGCGCGTGATGATTGTTGGAATGTCGGAATATTCTGATTTCAGGGTTAGAAACCCGTCTGTCATAAGTTGTTTTTGTTGAGATTGATCAAAGTCGTTCCAATAGCCATCTTCAGTAAAATCCGGTGCTGCGGCGACACCGACCAACCCGGCGATGTGGTCTGGCATGGCGCGGGCCAACAGCAACGCGATCCAGCCACCCAAGGATGACCCGACCAGAATTTGTGGGCCTGTGGTCAGCGCAAGTGCCGCCTGCGCGTCTTGAAACCAGTCGCCGATGGCACCATCTTCAAACCGGCCTGAAGATTGGCCATGGCCGGAATAATCTAACCGCAGGAACGCGCGGTTGTTTGCGCGCGCCCAACCTTCCAGAAACAGCGCCTTGGCGCCGGTCATATCAGACCGAAGGCCGCCCAGAAACATCACCCCCGGCCCCTGCCCGGTGGTCTGGTGATAGGCAATCTTGCGCCCAGCTTTGGTGGTCAGAAACTGCGGCTGTGCCATGTGCCCCCCGGCGCTTTGGTGTCACCGTCATAACGCACAGTCGCGAGGCTGGCTATTGATGATGGCGCTGTGATTGACATTCCCGCGCCCGGCTTGCAAAACGCTCACATCATAACCCGCAACCGGGCGTTTCGTAGGCGCCAAACAGACGAGGACAGCCGCCCATGGCCCCGATTTCCCTGACATTTCCTGATGGCAACAGCCGGGCGTATGAGGCGGGCGTGACGGCTGGCGAAGTGGCTGCGTCGATCTCTACCAGCCTTGGCAAAAAGGCGATTTCTGCGCTGGTCAACGGCGCGCATTATGATCTGCAATGGCCGATCACGGCGGATGCAAGCATTGCTATCCACACCCTCGCCGATGATGCACAGGCGCTGGAACTGATCCGGCACGATCTGGCGCATATCATGGCCCGCGCGGTGCAGGAGATTTGGCCCGATGTCAAAGTGACCATCGGCCCGGTGCGCGATTACGGCTGGTTTTATGATTTCGACCGGGCCGAGGCGTTTACGCCCGAAGATCTGGCGACGATCGAGGCCAAGATGAAGCATATCATCAACGCCCGCGACCCTGTGCGCACCGAAACATGGGAACGCGCCCGCGCAATTGCGCATTACGGGGCGGCGGGGGAGCCGTTCAAGGTGGAACTGATCAACCGCATCCCGGAAGGCGAAGATTTGCGGATGTATTGGCATGGTCCTTGGCAGGATTTCTGCCGGGGTCCGCATTTGCAAAACACGGGGCAAGTGCCCGCCGATGCGTTCAAGCTGACCTCGATTGCCGGGGCGTATTGGCTGGGCGATGCGACGCGTCCGATGTTGCAGCGCATTTACGGCGTGGCGTTCAAGAACCGCGACGATCTGAAAGCGCATATGACCATGCTGGAAGAGGCTGCAAAACGCGACCACCGCAAGCTGGGCCGCGAAATGGAGCTGTTCCATTTGCAGGAAGAAGCGCCCGGAATGGTGTTCTGGCACCCGAATGGCTGGACGATTTACCGCGCGCTGGAAGATTACATGCGCGGGCGTTTGCGGGTGGCGGGATACAAGGAAATCAAGACGCCGCAGGTGGTGGACCGGGTGCTGTGGGAAAAATCCGGCCATTGGGAAGCCTACCGCGAGAACATGTTCATTGTTGAGGTGGATGAGGATGGGGCGAAAGAAAAGCGGATCAACGCGCTAAAGCCGATGAACTGCCCCTGCCATGTGCAGGTGTATAATCAAGGGCTTAAGTCCTACCGCGACCTGCCTTTGCGGCTGGCGGAATTCGGGTCTTGTCACCGTTACGAATCGTCGGGTTCGATGCATGGGTTGATGCGGGTGCGGGGGTTTACCCAGGATGATGCGCATATTTTCTGCACGGAAGACCAGATTGAAAAGGAATGCGCGGATTTCATCACGCTATTGGCAAGCGTTTACAAAGACCTTGGGTTTGAGAGTTTTGAGATCAAGCTTTCGACCCGGCCTGATGTGCGGATCGGGTCGGATGACACTTGGGACAAGCTCGAAGCAGCGCTGGAAAATGCCATTCGCGCAACCGGCAATGCCTACGCGATCGATCCCGGCGAAGGGGCGTTCTACGGGCCGAAACTGGATTTCAAATTGACCGATGCGATTGGTCGAAAATGGCAGTGCGGCACCTTCCAGGTGGACGGCAATACTCCAACCCGGCTTGATGCGGAATATGTCGGCGCGGATGGCGACAAGCACCGACCCTATATGTTGCACCGCGCAATTCTTGGATCATTCGAGCGGTTTATCGGGATTTTGCTGGAAAACTATGCTGGGCGCTTGCCGTTCTGGCTGGCCCCGCGTCAGGTGGTTGTGGCCTCGATTGTATCGGATGCTGATCCGTTTGTGCATGAGGTGGTGGCAGCGCTGCAAAAAGTCGGCGTGCGGGCGGAGGCGGATATTCGGAACGAAAAGATCAACTACAAAGTGCGGGAACATTCGGTAGGCAAAGTGCCGGTTATCCTGGCGATTGGCATGAAAGAGGTCGAAGAGCGCAGCGTTTCACTGCGTCGTTTGGGCGACACACAAACGCGGTCTTTGGCATTTGATGCAGTTTTGGCCGAACTTGGGCTGGAGGCGCTGCCGCCATCCGGGAATTAGCCGCGCGCCTACCTGATCAGTGACTGTCGGGATCGCGTGCCGCAAGCGCCAACAAGCCACCCGTCAGGCACATCGCAATCGGGAACATGGTGAAGACGCCAAAGCCGAAAGCGGCGTAGATCGCAGCGCCAGCCAGCATCAGCAATATGCCCGATGTAACATTGCGTGACCGCGCCATGGCGCCGCCTGCGATGGCAAGAATCGGTGCCAGAAAGCTGGCGGCGCGAATGACCATCGGGTGGTTGACCTGCTTGGCCAAATCCCCAATTTCGCCGTTCTTCTCTATAAAAACCGTGTAGCCATAGCCGAAAAATCCGATAAACATGGCCCAAATTCCGCCAATGATCCCAAGAACTAATGCAGCGTTTCTCATTTTTTTCCTTATTTACAGCCCGTTACGGACGAATCTTGCAGCGTTTATTCTGTCTTGCTTTTTAGCACCGTTTTGGCATGATTTTTAGTGTGACGACAGAGTTTCTATTCGACCCGTGAATGCCATGCAGCCGGAGAGATTGGAAGACCTGGTTGCATGGGCCTAAGGCATGTCGTCTTGGGAATAAACGAGGGAGATGCGGCATGCCAACTGGCACCGTAAAGTGGTTTAACAGCACCAAGGGCTACGGCTTTATCGCGCCGGACGATGGCGGCAAGGATGTGTTTGTGCATGTCTCGGCGGTGGAGCGCGCGGGATTGAAGGGGCTGAACGACAACCAGAAGATCGGCTATGATCTGCAATCTGGCCGCGATGGCAAGGAATCGGCGGGCGATTTACGCATTTTGTAAGGCGTTCTTGCTGGCATTTTCCAACCCTGGGTACATGCGCGGCCCCTTGGTCGTTCGGGGCTGGTTTCAGGCTGTAAGGGCTGCTTCGGTGGCGCTTTCCCAGCCCAGATACCATGTGGCGCCGTCTTGAATAACCGGGCGTTTCATGACGGCGGGCTGGGCGGCAATTTGCGCTTCGGGGTCGGATACCCGAAGGAAATCGCCAAAAGCGCGGTAGGTGGTGGATTGTCTGTTGATCACGCGGTCGCCAAATTCGCCGACGATGACATCTATTTCAGCCGCCGAAAGCGGATTGGCGCGAATGTCGCGAAACGTCACATCTTTTCCCGCGGCTTGCAGCGCTTTGATCGCCTTTTTGCAGGTATCGCAGGTGGATATTCCGTAAAGGATCATGGCGTGGCTTTCGGTTTTGACGGACTTTCACCTTATGCCGTGAAAGCGCGGGTCAACGCAACGCCTGCCCATGCCGAAAACGCGGTTAAAACGGTGCCCCAAGCGACATCGTTCATCACCAAAAGCGGCGACCATGATTTCATGATGGCGTAGCTGGTAAATTCGTAGGTGCCATAGGCCATAGCGCCGATTATGGCCGCAGGGATTACAATCGCAGAGCCGGTTTTCAGGGCGGGGTAGCTGACAAGGTAAATCAGCCCAGCCACATAAGCGAGGTAGAACAGCATGGCTGGCACAACGCGGATGTCGGTCAGCAGCTGATCCCCCAAAAAGCGCTGAAACAGCGGCTGCATGTGGAATTTGAGCATGACCGCATCAAGGCCAAGGAAAATCACGGTGGTAATACCGTAAAGGATAAGCGTTTGCATGGCAGACCTTTGCTGTGGTTACGCGAAAGGTAGCGTCATTTTCAGCCATCGCCAGAGGGAAGTTCAACATTTGCCGGGCAGGCTTGGGCAAAGTCCGCGCTGAAGCCCAAACGCCGGATATACACGGCAGTCAGCCGATGGCGCGGGTCATGAACACCGAATTCGGATCCGGCAAATAGCCGCCGAATGGACCGCAATAGCCAAAACCGCTGCGTTCGTACAGGCTGCGCGCGACCGCAAATACCGGTTCAACCCCTGTCTCAAGGCTGAGTTGGGTATAGCCAAGGCTTTGTGCTTCGGCCAGCAGATGATCCAGCAACACGCGTGCCAGGCCCCGCCCCCGCGCCTCGGATACCACATGCATGGATTTGATCTCGGCATGGGATGCGTCGATGCGTCTGACGGCACCCATGCCAAGCACGGCATCACCTTCGCGCAGGGTAAAGAAGGCCACATCGGGGGTATCAAGCGCCGCCGGGTCCAGCGCATGCACGCTTTCCGGCGGCGATGACGCATGCATCAGATCAAGATGCCGCTGCAACAGGGGCAACACGTGCGGTGATACAGGCCTGTCGCGGCGGATCTCGATCATGGGGCGTTATTGCCCGCCCATCATAGCCAACAGATCGGTGCCATTGACCAGCAAAGTGCCGGGGGTAGAGGCATCGATTTCCCACACCAGCGCACCATTATCACCGGGTTTTGCCATGCCCCGCGCCATGCCCAGCATCGGACCCATCTGGCCACCCATTTCGGGCGGTGCCGCCTGAAGGGCCGCCATAACCGCATCCATCCCGGTCATGGTGACCGTGGCTTTGCCAACCGGCATACCGCCGGGGCCAGCGGTCATCGCACCTTCATAAGTGAGATTGTACAGGTCAGACGAAATTTTTCCGGGGGCCAAGGTGAGATCAACCGTGCCATCTGGCATTAACGACTGCACCAGCGAGGCTTGGGCGGCGGGATCAAACGGCTCTGGCTTGGTCAGATCAAACGCCGCAATCAGGGCGGCCGCCGGGGAGGCAGCATCAAACCCGCTGACGGTAAAATCAACAGCAGCATCCTTTGGCACAAGACCCGCAGCCCATGCGGGGGCCAAACCTTCGGGTAGTGTCAGCCCGGACAAGGTGATGCCTTCGCGGAACTTGCCATCTGCGATCAGCCCGTTCGCTTCTACATCAATGCCGACGGATGCCACGCTGAACTGGCCCACCGGGGTGCCGATCGTCGCGTTCGTCATGCCGCCGGTGCCAACAATATTTTGAAAGAACGGCATCCCTTCGGTCAGCAAGGTTTTCAACCCTGCCTGATCCGCGGAGATCGCTTCTTTGGATGGATGTGCCACAAACCACGCAATCAGTTTATAAAATGCCTGCGGGTCAAGCCCGGTCATCGTGGCATCGCCGATGTAGTTTTCCGCAGCTACGGTTACCTGGGCCGGCGGTGCACCGGGTGCGCCGGGCAAATCCATCGTTTGGGAATAGATGGTAAAGGCGTAGGTTGCTTTGCTATCCACGGAACCACCGGCCCCGGATACAGCCACGGATTCGTAAAAGCCTTCCGCCGCAGAGGTGGTGGAACTGGAGGGCGGGCTATCGGGCAGCGACATGGTTTGCGTCATCGCAATATCGGCAAAATCACTGCGGGACTTGGTGAATGCGCTAAGGGCTTCATCAAACACACCGGCGCTTTTCCACGACCCGATGGTGTAGGACACCTGCGATACACCCGATGCGGTGAAGTTTGCCGAAAATGACTGATCGCTTTGGGTGGCCCATGTCCCATCGCCATTGTCGGTCAGAGATATGACATAGGGGGTCACCGTGCCGCTAAACGCCTCCGGCGCGGCTTTGGCGATAAACGGAGCAAAATCGAGCGTCAGCAGATAGCTTTCACCCGCTGGATCGACCGTCACGACGCCCGGTTCTGTGCCAATATAGGATTGGAACAACGCAAGCAAGCGCGCGGCCTCTTCTGGCGTGGCGGGTTGCGCAAACACGGCGCTGGACATAAGCGCGAAAACCGATGAGCCAAGAAAGGCGGTTCTGAGGAACATGATGATCTATTTCCTATAACGGGTCATATAAAAGCGGGTGCCGCAAATCTTGTGGCGTTTCAATCTGTCAGCAGACCTGCCCTTGCGGCGACCCGAGACAATTTTCACCGATATGCGGCGTCAATGTGTCCAGGCACCTTTGCGGTCAGTGGCGAAATTTTCGCCGTAACCGCGCGGCCTGATGGTGAATTTGCGGCTTTTTGGTTCTTCAACATCGGCGTCAATGCCGTTTGCTGCGGCATAGGCCAAGGCTTCATCACGGCTGTCAAACCGCAGGCGCAACTGGCTGTCCATATCGCCCGAGGAGGTCCAACCCATCAACGGGTCAAGCGCGCGCGCGCCGGCGGGTGCAAATTCAAGCACCCAGCCGCCGATTTTGGCCGTGCCAGATTGCATCGCGGTTCTGGCAGGCTGGTAGATTTTTGCACGCATACGGCACCTTTGAAATATATGCAGGTATATTCAGAAATTTCGGCCGCTGCGCAAGGTGCAAGCGTGCTGTCGGTCGGCGACTGGGGTGTGGGGTGGGTGGTGTGGTGCAACCGACCGACAGCATTTTGGCTGCTTGCCTGTCGGTTATGGCTTGAACAAAGCCGGAACTCAACCAAAAGTTGCGCTGAAATCCG
>JAYSPY010000041.1:0-5385 GCA_043721855.1 Pseudorhodobacter sp. | reverse complement strand
TCACCGCTGGCTATTATGCCTTACACGCGCACACCCCCCGGGTGATCGCGATGTTTGGCTGCGATATGCACTACCCCAAACTGGGGCAGACGCATTTCTATGGCACCGGCACCGCCGACCCGCTCCGCGACGATATCTCCCTGCAATCGCTGGAGGCGAAATCAGCCCGCCTGATGGTGCTGGCTGCCATGCAAGGCTGTGCCATGGTCAACCTGTCAAACGGCCCTTCCCGGCTGATTTTCCCCCGCATTTCACGCGCCCAACTGGACCGGATCACCCCGCAAATCTACTGCGCCGATCTGGCAGCCGAGGCGATGGTGTTTGAGAAATATCTTGATTATCAAGTGCCTAGCGGGCGATATTGGGAACACCTGGACCGCTTCGACGCAACCGCTTTGTCAAAACTAGACGCGCTTTGGTATGCTGCGGCCACGCAACCTTTGCGCATCAGCGCCTGACGCAGGGTTCTTGCGCGCGGCTCCCCACCGCCCTAAAACAGCTTAAACCACGGGGTGCCGCATCATGAAACTTGCAACCTTCAACATCAACGGCATCAAAGCCCGCATCGACGCCCTGCCCGCATGGCTGGCCTCGGCAAACCCGGATGCGGTTTGTTTGCAAGAGGTCAAATCCGTCGACGAAAGTTTCCCGCGCGAGCTGTTTGAAGGCATGGGCTACCGCGTTGAAACGCATGGACAAAAGGGCTTCAACGGCGTGGCGATCCTATCGAAACTGCCTTTGGAAGATGTGACCCGTGGCTTGCCGGGCGATCCGTCGGATGAACAGGCCCGCTGGATCGAGGCGACGGTAATTGGCACAAAAGCGGTGCGGTTGTGCGGCCTTTACCTGCCCAACGGCAACCCGGCACCGGGGCCGAAATATGATTACAAACTCGCATGGATGGCCCGAATGGAGGCTCGTGCTGCTGCCCTTTTGGCACAGGAAGACCCCTTCGTGATGGCAGGCGATTACAATGTCATCCCGCAGGCCGAAGATGCTGCTAAACCATTGGCATGGTTGGAAGATGCGCTGTTCCTGCCGCAAACCCGCGAGGCTTACCGCCGCATTCTGAACCTTGGATTTACCGAGGCATTTCACACCCGCCACCCTGCACCCGGTCATTACAGCTTTTGGGATTATCAGGCCGGCGCGTGGGAACGCAACAACGGCATCCGCATCGACCACATGCTGCTATCACCGCAAGCCGCCGATCTGCTGCGCGAGGCAGGGATAGACAAGGATGTGCGGGCGGGTGAAAAGCCTTCGGATCATGTGCCGGTGTGGATCAAGCTAGACGCGTAACGCACTGTGCTAGAACACTTTTCAGAAATTACTTGGTGAAATATTTGCCCGGTTGGCAGGCGGATTTTCATTGCGGGTTACATCATGCCCATAAATCCAATCAAACCGACCCAACGCAAAATTCGGGGCAATTCGTCCACCAATCCGCAAGCCAAGATGCGCCAAACGCCGTGCAGCACCTGTCAAATGGTATGCCCGGGCATTCGTATTTGCCGCAGCAACGATCGCCGCAGTTCGGTGTTTCCGCAGCCCCTGATAGGCGGCAAATGCCGTGTAAAGCGTTGAATACTCTGCAATACATTGCGCCAGACACCATGCATCCTCCAGCGCCATATTGGCACCTTGGGCCAAAAATGGCAGCGAGGGATGTGCCGCATCGCCCAAAATGGCCATGCCCCCCTCAGCCGTGGTTTTGTGCCAAACCTCGGCCACCGGATGCCGGAACAGGCCCCAAAGATTGGGGTTTTCAACCCGGTCCAACCAACCGCGCACCTTGGGGGAAAAACTGGCAAAAGCCCGCCGCAAGTTTGCCGGATCGTCTTGCAAGGACCAGCTTTCCGCCGTCCACCCACCGCGTTCTTCAACAGCAACGATATTGCGCAACGTGCCGCCCCGCAGAGGGTAGCTGACCAAATGTCGACCCGGCGCCATATGAACCTCGACCATCGCCGGGCTGTCAGCCGCATCGGTTATGGTCGCGCGCCACGCGACCTGATGGGTAAAAAACGCCGTCTCGGTGCCGTTCATCGCGCTGCGAACCTGCGAATGCAATCCGTCTGCGCCCACTAAAATCGGCGTGCTGTGTGTGGTGGCATCCACCCTATGCACAACCGGAAATTTTCCTGAAAAATCAACGCGGTCTACCTTTTGGTTCAGGCAGATACTGACCCCTGCCGCAACCGCGCCGTCCCGCAGAAGTGCGATCAAATCAGCCCGGTGTATCAGATGAAATCCCCGCCCCGTGCGATCCCGCGTCATATCCATGCTCAGAACCGTCGCGTCGGTCAGCCCGTCACGCAACGACACCGACTGCGCCGTTATGCTGTTTGCAGCAAGCGCGGGACCAAGACCCAATGCGGTGATGACAGCCGCCCCATTCGGGCTGATCTGAATGCCCGCGCCGATGTCAGAGACCGCAGCCGCCTGTTCCAGCAGCGTGACACAAGCCCCTTGCAGCGACAGCGCGCGTGCAACCGCCAAGCCCGCAACGCCTGCCCCGATGACTGTGATGGCTTGCCCGGTTCGGATCATTCAACGGCCATTCAACATATGAAAAACGCCGAGGCTATAGTGCCCCGGCGTCATGATGGTTTGCCAATCTTTCGTCCGCATGGGTCAACCGGATCAGTCTTCGCGGTGCACTTTTTCGCGGCGTTCATGTTTTTCCTGCGCTTCCAGCGTCATCACAGCGATGGGGCGCGCGTCCAGACGCTTCAGTGAAATCGGTTCGCCCGACACTTCACAATAGCCAAATTCGTCATTCTCTATTCTGCGCAAGGCCGCATCAATTTTCGATACCAACTTGCGCTGGCGATCGCGGGTCCGCAGTTCCAAGGCACGGTCCGTTTCTTCGGAAGCCCGATCAGCAATATCAGGCACATTGCGCCCGCTTTCTTGCAAGCCTTCAATCGTCTCGGCGCTTTGCGACATCAATTCCTGCTTCCAGACAATCAGCTTGCGGCGGAAATATTCCAGCTGCCGATCATTCATAAAAGGCTCATTTTCGGCGGGACGGTAATCGTCGGGTAGAAACACTTCTGCCTTCATCACACTACTCTCCAAGACGCCGGATTGCTCCGACAGAACACCATCTATCATTGCTCGCTCCTACATGCGCGTCATGTAGCGGATGCGTGTTCGGTTGTCACTAGGGGTTGCACCAAAATCAGGCGGCAGCTGCGGTTGTTTTCACAGCGCCGCACCAACAATTGAATAGGTCATGGATTTTCGCCTACGGCATCTGACATGCGGTTTGGTGGCGTCGCTGCCACATGATGTGCCACTGTCGATTCGTTTCACTTGGGGTAAGGCACCGCCCGCGCTTTGTTACAAAGCGACATTTTGTGTGATGCTTGCAAGAACATATCGCGGTCTGGCGAAAACTGTCCGCGATGGGTAGATGCGCGACAGGCGTCATATTTTCAATGCATTGACAGAAAGATGCCGTGATCCCGACACTTGCAAATGATGGATGGACGGTGATTGATCCTGTTCGCAAAAGGCCCCGCATGACCGTTGATGGAACGCTGCGCAACAGACGGACGGTATTCTTGTCCAAGGGTCGGCGTCACTGGCCAAAGGATCCGCTGGGCCAACCCACACGCTTGCGCAGTGCCGGAACACCATGCTGTGGGGGAACACCATGCTGTGCGGGGGCACCATGCTGATGCGCGCGGCGGTGGGCTGCCTGATGCTGATGCTGGCGGCCTGCGCGCCCGCGCCACCCGCTGAAGTAAGCAAGGCGCGACCGTTTGACGTGGTCCCCATGATTGCACGCCCTGCGATGAAGATATTTCCAGCAGCGCCAGTATCGCCGCCTGCCCGCAGCAATGCCGACATTGCCCGCGACATCATGGATCTGGAATTCAACCTTGAAAGTGGCCGCCCGTTGCCGGTTCTGACCCGGTTTGACGGCCCCGTGACCGTCGCGGTGACGGGCCGCGTCCCACCAACGGCGCTTGCCGAACTCGGTCACCTGATGGCGCGGTTGCGGGCAGAGGCGGGCATCGACATTTCCATGGCGGTTGGCGCAAAAGCCGCCATCACGATCGAGTTTTTGCCGCGCAAACACATGCAAGCGGCGGTGCCGACTGCGGCGTGTTTTGTGGCCCCAAGAGTATCAAGCTGGGCTGAATACCGCAAAGCCCGCAACTCTGGCGCGTTGGATTGGACCACCCTGACACGGCGCGAAACTTTGGCAATTTTTGTGCCATCCGATACCACGCCCCAAGAGGTGCGCGACTGCCTGCACGAAGAACTGGCGCAAGCTTTGGGGCCGCTGAACGATTTATACCGCCTACCAGACTCGGTCTTTAATGACGATAATTTCGAGGCCGTTCTGACCGGGTTTGATATGCTTGTCTTGCGTTTTCATAACAGCCCCGATCTGCAAAATGGCATGCTGCCAAATGAGGTGGCAACGCGGCTTCCCGCAATTTTGGCCGACCTGAACCCCTTGGGGCAGGTGCCTGGCAGGGCTGCCAGTCAAACCAATTCGCGGCTGTGGACCATAGCCATTGAAACCGCACTTGGCCCCAACACTGCTTTGGCAAAGCGCACAAAAGCCGCTGACCAAGCGCTTATGATTGCCCAAAACGAGGGTTGGAAAGATAACCGTTTGGCGTTCAGCTATTTTGCTGTGGGGCGGCTCAGTCTGAGCAAAGGCATTCCCCGGGCGATTGCATCTTTCAGCCGTGCGGCAAGGCTTTATCAAACCCTGCCCGACGGACCGCTTCATGTGGCCCATGTTGATATGCAGATGGCGGCTCTTGCGCTGTCGTCGGGCCAACCACAGGTCACGATCAACTTGGCGGATAAGGCCATGCCAATTGCGATGATAGCACAAAACGCCGCGCTTTTGGCCACTTTCATGCTGCTGAAGGCGCAAGCGCTTGATCAGTTGGGCCGCGCTGATGAAGCGCAGGCGCTGCGTCTCGACAGTCTGGGCTGGGCGCGATATGGCTTTGGGTCAGACGATGATGTGCGTGCCAGAATGGCTGATATTGCCGCACTGTCATTGATAGAAATCGGGGGTTAGCAGGCATCACATGGCCAGCCCCCTTTGTTTGAGGGCACGGTGTTATGATTATTTTGGCGGGCATGGTTCTGGGAATTTTGGTCGGTTCTTTGACAGCCAGAAATCGTGGCGGCAAAAGGCTTGATATTTTGCAATACGGCGCGGTTTACGGCATCGCTTTCACCTTGATCGGGGTGTTTGTGACGATCCTGATAGAGCGCAATCTTTGACTCGGTGCTTTGGGTGCTTTGCGTGGATCACCACGCCATGCCTTACCAAAAGCGCGCCATAATCCGTTTTCGCACGTTAACGAAGCGCAAGGTCAGTGCTGGGCACAAACCCGTTTG
>JAYSPY010000040.1:0-38627 GCA_043721855.1 Pseudorhodobacter sp. | reverse complement strand
GAGAAAGACAGTTACACGCCAGAGCCAGACCTGCTGCACGGCATTTGGTTTGCCCGCGAGGTAGAACGCATGGCGAATGTGCTGGGTACCGAGCAGGTTTTGGTGGTGGCCCGCGCGGTTGATCCGGCGATCCCTGCGATCAGCCCGTTGCCGGTCGATACCTCCAGCGTGCCGAATGATCATCTGACCTATGCGATGACGTGGTTTTCACTGGCATTGGTGTGGTTGGGGATGACAGTTCTGCTTGTGTGGCGTATCAGACGACGCAAGGTTTAGCTGAGGATATGATGCGCTATATCTCGACCCGTGGCACGGCGCCTGCCCTTGGCTTTGGCGAGGCGATGATGACGGGGCTAGCCCGTGACGGTGGGCTTTATGTGCCCGAAGTTGTGCCGACGCTGACGCATGCCGAAATGGCCGCGATGGCCGGGCAGTCTTATGAAGACATCGCGTTTCGGGTGATGCGGCCCTATCTCGGCAATACCTTTGGGGATGATGAATTTCGCGGGCTGATCGACGCGGCCTATGCGGGCTTTGGTCATGCTGCCCGTGCGCCGCTGGTGCAATTGGGGGCCAATCATTTCCTGTTGGAATTGTTCCACGGCCCGACGCTGGCGTTCAAAGATTTTGCCATGCAACTTATCGGCCAGATGATGCAGGCGGCTTTGGCCAAAACCGGCCAGCGTATCACGATTGTGGGGGCCACCAGCGGCGACACCGGATCGGCGGCGATGGAGGCGTTTCGGGGCTTGTCCTCCGTCGATTTGTTTATTCTGTATCCGCATGGCCGGGTGTCAGAGGTGCAGCGCCGCCAGATGACCACTCCGGTTGAGACCAACGTCCACGCCTTGGCAATGGACGGCGATTTTGACGATGCGCAGGCGCGTGTGAAGGATATGTTCAACGATTTTGCGTTCCGCGACGGCGTGCGGCTGGCGGGGGTGAACAGCATAAACTGGGCGCGGGTTCTGGCGCAGGTGGTGTATTACTTCTATTCTGCGGTCGCCCTGGGCGCGCCACACCGTTCGGTTAGCTTTACTGTGCCTACGGGCAATTTCGGTGATATTTTTGCAGGCTACATCGCGCGCAAGATGGGGCTGCCGATCGAGAAGCTGGTGATTGCCACCAATCAGAACGATATTCTGCACCGTGCCATCACTACGGGCGACTATATGAAGGGTGGCGTGCAAGCCTCGATCTCGCCGTCGATGGATATCGAAGTGTCGTCGAATTTTGAGCGGGCGTTGTTTGATGCCTACGGACGCGATGGCGCGGCGGTGACAGCCCTGATGGCAGAATTGGGCGTGGGTGGCTTTCATATCAGCCAAGGTGCGTTGCAGTTTTTACGCACCACCTTTGCCTCGGGGCGGTGTTCCGAAGATGAAACCCGTGCCACGATCAAGCAGTTTTACGCTACGACCGGCGAGGTTTTGTGCCCGCATTCCGCGGTTGGGGTGCATGTGGCAGCGGGCTTTCAAAGTGCCACGCCAATGATCACGCTGGCCACCGCGCACCCGGCGAAATTTCCCGATGCGGTTCAGGCCGCGATGGGTGTGCGCCCGCCCTTGCCCGAACGCATGGCAGATCTATACACTCGACCAGAGCGCCTGACGCGCGTACCCAATGATCTGGGGGCCCTGCAAGACCTTATCCGCGAAAGGATTGCCCATTGACGCTTCGCCTTGATACGCTGCCGAACGGCTTTCGCATTGTCACTGAACATATGCCGGGGCTGCAATCGGCATCCGTGGGCATCTGGGTGACCGCAGGGGGGCGGCATGAGCGGGCCGAACAAAACGGCATTGCGCATTTTCTGGAACATATGGCCTTCAAAGGCACCAAAAAACGATCAGCCCTGCGGATTGCCGAGGAAATTGAAGACGTTGGCGGCTACATCAACGCCTACACATCAAAGGAAATGACCGCCTATTACGCGCGGGTTCTGTCGGCGGATGTGGGTCTGGCGCTGGATGTGATATCGGACATTGTGCTGAACCCGGTGTTTGACGAGCGCGAGATCGAGGTGGAACGCCACGTTATTCTGCAAGAAATCGGGCAGGCGATGGATACGCCCGATGATATCATTTTCGATTGGTTGCAAGAGGCAAGTTATCCTGACCAGCCCTTCGGGCGCACAATTCTGGGGCCTGCAGACCGCGTGTCGGCGTTCAACCGCGAAGATTTGACGCGCTTTGTGGCGCAGCATTACGGGCCGGATCAGATGATTTTGGCCGCCGCAGGCGGTGTGGACCATGATGCGATCGTAGCGCAAGCCACCGAAGTGTTCGGCGCGCTAAAGCCCGTAGGTGCGCCGACGGTGCAGATTGCGGCCTTTGGCGGGCTGGAGCGGCGCGAGGTGAAGGATCTGGAACAGGTGCATTTCGCGCTGGCGTTCGAATCGCCGAACTACCGCGCGCCGGATGTGTATGCCGCGCAGATTTATGCCACAGCACTTGGTGGCGGCATGTCGAGCCGTCTGTTCCAGAAAATCCGCGAGGAACGCGGGTTATGCTATTCGATCTTCGCGCAAAGCGGTGCTTACGAAGATACCGGCCAGATCACCATCTATGCAGGCACATCCGAGGATGAAATCGCTGATCTGATGCAGCTGACGGTGGATGAATTGAAGAGGTCCGCCGATGATATGTCGGATGCCGAAGTGGCGCGCGCGCGGGCGCAGTTGAAGGCCGGGTTGCTGATGGGGCTGGAAAGCCCGTCGGCCCGCGCCGAACGGCTGGCGCGGCTGCTGTCAATCTGGGGCAGGGTGCCGGATGTGGAAGAGGCCGTGCAAAAAATCGACGCAGTGGGCACATCGGATGTGCGCAAATATGCGGCAGAAATGGCCGTGTCACGCGCCGCACTGGCGCTGTATGGCCCGGTGGGCAACGCCCCGGGGCTGGAGGCCATGCGCAAAAGTTTGATGGCCTGATGCTTGGGTTGGGTCGCAAAGTCCGGGTCGAGGCCGAACGGATAACGCTGCGATTGCCGCAGCATAATGATTGGCGGGCGTGGACCACGCTGCGCGATGACAGCGCCGATTTTCTGCGCCCCTGGGAACCTGTCTGGGCGCAAGACCATCTGTCGCGCCGGGCCTTTACCAACCGGGTGTATTGGGCGGCGCGGGCGCAAAGCCAAGGCACGGCGCTGCCGCTGTTGATGTTTCGACGCGAGGATAGCGTGCTTTTGGGGGCGATTACGCTGGATAACATCCGGCGTGGCCCGGCGCAGGCCGGAACGCTTGGCTATTGGGTGGGGGCTGCCCATGCACGGCAGGGTTATATGCGCGAGGCGATCGAGGCGGTGGTGCACCATGCATTCGAGCAGATGGATTTAAGCCGGATCGAGGCTGCGTGCCTGCCAGGCAATGCCGCATCGCGGGGGGTTTTGGAAAAAACCGGCTTCAAATACGAAGGCGTTGCGCAAAGCTATTTGCAGATCAACGGGCGCTGGCGCAACCATGTGCTTTACGCAAATTTGCGGTCTGACCGGCGTGGCAAGACGGAAACGGGGTAGGGATGGCACATCTGAATGCGGCCGATGGGGCCTTTGCAGCCCAGCTTGCCGACATGCTGCCAGCAGGCACAATCAGCGTGCCGGAACCACGCTATCTGGAAGAACCCCGCGGGCGTTGGACCGGGCTGGGTGTGGTTTTAGCGCGGCCAGCAACGGTGGACGCGGTGGCGGTGATTGTGCGCGCCTGTGCGCAGGCACGGGTGGGCATTGTGCCAAGGGGTGGCGGCACCGGGTTGGTGGGCGGGCAGGTGATGGCGCAAGGGGTGGCGCCCTTGATCTTGTCATTGGAGCGGATGGCGGCGGTGCGCGCGGTTTACCCATCCGAGAATGTGCTGATCGCCGAGGCAGGCGCGATTTTGGCCGATGTGCAGGCGGCGGCGGCAGGGGTGGACCGGCTGTTTCCGTTGTCGCTGGCATCGGAAGGATCGGCGTGTATTGGCGGCAATCTGGCGACGAACGCGGGCGGGGTGAACGTGCTGCGCTATGGCAATGCGCGGGATTTATGCTTGGGATTAGAGGCGGTTATGCCGGATGGCAGCATTTGGCATGGGCTTAAACGGCTGCGAAAAGACAACACCGGCTATGATCTGCGCAATCTGCTGATCGGCGCGGAAGGCACGCTTGGGGTGATCACGGCGGCGAGTTTGCGGCTGTATCCTGTGCCCGCAGGACAAGGGGCCGCATTGTTTGTGGTGCCGGGGCCAGCGGCGGCGCTGGATCTGTTGGCTCTGGCGCAGGGGCGGCTTGGCGGCGGAATTTCGGCGTTTGAATTGATCAATATGCGCGGGTTGGAGTTTCTGGCCGAGACCATGCCAGAGGTGCGGCATCCCTTTGCAGTGACGCCGGAATGGACGGTGTTGGTTGATCTGGGGCTGGGGCAGGACCAGTCGGTTCCCGAGGCGTTGACGGGGCTGTTTGAGGCTGGTTTGGCGCGCGGGTTGGTCAGCGACGGGGTGATTGCGGCATCGCTGGCGCAGCGGCATCAGTTCTGGCATCTGCGCGAATCCATTCCGATGGCGAACAGGAAAATCGGCGCAATTTCATCGCATGATATATCTTTGCCGTTGAGTGAGATTGCAGGATTTATTCCGCGCGCCGGGGCGGCTTTGGCGCGGTTGGGGGACTGGCGGATCAATTGTTTTGGTCATCTGGGCGATGGCAATTTACACTATAACGTATTCCCGCCAAAGGGAAAAACCCGCGATCAGTATGAAAGTCAGCGAGAGGCGATCAAGTCCTGTGTGCATGATCTGGTGGATGCGCTTGGCGGATCAGTAAGTGCGGAACACGGCATCGGTCGCCTGAAGGTAGGCGATCTGGAACGCTACGGCGATCCGGCGAAACTGGCGGCGATGCGCGCGGTAAAGGCGGCGCTGGACCCGGTGGGCATCATGAACCCCGGCGCTGTCTTGCGGCCGACCTGAGCGGGGGGAGCCGCCCTTGGGGCCATTGAGGCCCCTGCATGCGGCATTGGTGCGCGGCAGTGGACCGCAGTGAACGCCCCACCGGGGTGAACCGGCGGGGCTGGGGGTCGAGTTGGGTCACGTGGTGCAAACAGCGCCCGATCAGGTTTGGGTGAAACCTGTGCAGACAGCTTTAGGGTGATTCCATTAACAAAGGGTTGCGGCTGCATCCTTTTGGTCCTGACTTTCACGAGACGTGCCTCTGGATGTGCCGCAATGGATATTTAGGCCAAGGTGAAATCTGGTTGCGGTTTTTGTCCCTTAATGGCCGTCAAAAGCACACAGGGCATGCACGTCCATCCCCATCGCCTCCAGCCGCCTGCGTCCGCCAAGATCCGGTAAATCCACGACAAAAGCGCAGCCGATAATTTGGCCACCCAAGCGTTCGATCAGGCGAATGCCAGCTTCGGCGGTGCCGCCAGTGGCAAGCAGATCATCGACCAGCAGCACCTTTTCACCCGGTTGCAGGGCGTCATCATGCACTTCGACCACCGCCTCACCGTATTCCAGCGTGTAGGATTGCGCGATTGTGCGGCCGGGCAGTTTGCCCTTTTTGCGGATCGGCACAAAACCGGTGGACAGCTGATGCGCCACCGCGCCACCAAGGATGAAACCACGGGCTTCCAGTCCGGCCACTTTGTCGATGCGCAGGCCGGCATAGGGGGTAAGAAGTTGGTCAATCGCCATCCGAAAGCCGCGCGCATCGGCAAAAAGCGTCGTTACATCGCGAAACAAGATGCCTTCTTGCGGGAAATCCACGATGGTTCGGATATAGTCTTTAACAGTTTTTTGCATGTTTGCAGGGCCTTATGGAGATTTCGGATAGTGGCGGCGCAGGGTCATGATATCTTGCGCGCCAAGTGTTGTGAGCTGGTTGCTGCTTTCGGAAAAGATAGACCTTGTCTGGTAAAACGGCCCGCCGATATCTGTCAGAAGGCCCATGGATTGGATGACTTCTTCCAGCATGATGGACGGCAAATCATTGGGATCAATGTCTTTGCCAAATACGATAGCACCTGTGATCAGGCTGCGATCAGCGCGCCACCAGAGCTGCGTTTTTGCAGCCTCGATCACTGCGCCGTCGAGCGGATTGAGGCCGGTATTCCGGATGGCGTCGCCTTCGACAATGGTGAGGAGGTGTAAGCCAACATCTGGTTTTTCTGTTGTATCAGAGGGTGTTACGTGAATATTTGCATCTGCTGCATTAAGAGTCTTGATAGCGGCAGTCAGTGCGTCTGCGGCCTGTTTTACCAGCGCGGCCGGATAGCCATCTTCGATTTGAACGATGCCAATCGACACATTTTGGGCATCTGCGGGGGACCAGCGGACAAGCTCTTTTTGGCAGTCGCCACCACGGGGGGCGGCGCAGGCAATGAGGCGGTAAAAATCGGCATCAGCAAGCGGCGCGTCGGGTGTGATGAATTCTTGTGTCCATGCGGGGCTTGCAGTGAGGGCCAGGCTTGCAGTGAGGGCCAGGCTGGCAGTGAGGGCCAGGCTTGCAGTGAGGGCCAGTTTCACAGCACCCGACCTGCAATGGCATCAAGCCGGGCCATAAGGGCGGGATCGCGCTTGTCGGGGGCAGTCATCAAGGCGTATTCCAAGGCGCGGTCGCAACCATGCGGGCAGGGGGTTCGGGTCGGGTCCAGCAGGGCGGGAAGCTGTGTGATCAGGGATTTAGCACTTGAAGAGTTGTCTGTAAGTGTTTGAATAACCTGAGATACATCGACAGCGCCATGATCTGGGTGCCAGCAATCAAAATCTGTAACCATCGCTACGGAAGCATAACAAAGTTCGGCCTCGCGCGCCAGTTTCGCCTCTGGCATGCCAGTCATGCCGATGACATCGCAGCCCCAGGACCGATACAGCCGGGATTCGGCGAGGGTGGAAAATTGCGGGCCTTCCATCGCCAGATAAGTGCCGCCCTGATGCACCTTTACCCCGGCCAGTTCGGCGGCTTTGGCGCAGGCGGCAGACAGGCGGGGGCAGGTTGGGTGCGCCACTGACACATGGGCCACGCAGCCGGGGCCGAAGAAGGATTTCTCCCGGGCAAAGCTGCGGTCAACATATTGATCTACAATGATAAAATCACCCGGTGAATAATCTGCCCGCAAAGACCCCACGGCGGAAACGGCGACCACATCAGTGACACCAAGCCGCTTTAGCGCATCAATATTGGCGCGGTAGGGCACTGTGCTGGGGGTGTGGATATGGCCCCGGCCATGGCGGGGCAGAAATGCGATGGGGAGGCCGCCCAGATGGCCTACCAACACCTCATCCGACGGGGCACCGAAAGGCGATTTGACTGTCACCCAGGATGCCGCCTCCAGCCCGTCAATCTGGTAGACGCCAGAGCCGCCAATCACGCCGATCATTGTTTGCATGGGAACTCCGGTCATTGTGACGATCTCAGGTTAGGGCGGCAGGGCGTGGTGCACAACCGGGTTTTGGCGGTATTTCCGGCGTCTTGCTTGCGTCTTCTTTCGGTCTTGCTTGCGTCTCTGCGTGCGGTAGTTTTGCTTTGGCAGGAAATAGCGTGTGGGCTGGTGGCTTGGCCGTCGCGTTGATCATGGCAGGCCTGCGCGTTAGGGGCGCTTCAGCGGGAACACCCGGTCGATAATGGCGTAGTCCTGGTAGCCAAGCCGGGCTGCGGGGCGAAAGCGGGTCACATCAAGGCGGCCATCCACAAGGGACGCATCGTCGATGTGGATGCCGGTGACCGCCCCGATGATCAGCGTGTTGTCCGCGCCTGCCAGCGGGATGATCTGCGTCACGGTGCATTCCAGCACGGCGGGGCATCCGGTGACATACGCGCAAGCGATGGTCTGGCATTCCGTGCGCGCAAGGCTTGCATGGGTGAATTCATCGGTGCCATGCGGCAAAGCGGCAGAGGTTTGGTTCATCGCGGCCATCATCGCCTCGGACACCATGTTGACCGCGAACGCGCCAGTTTGCCGGATATTGCGCAGCGTGTCTTTTGTGCCGTTGGAGGCGAACATCACTTGCGGCGGATCAGACGCCACCGCGTTGAAAAACGAATAGGGCGCAAGGTTGTCACCATGCTGCCCGCGTGTCGAAATCCATCCGATCGGGCGCGGCGTGACAATGGCGTAGAACGGGTTGTGGGGCAGGCCGTGGCCGTGTTCGGGGCGGTAAAACATGGGTGCCTCACATCAAGGTTTGAACCTGACCTAGCACCGTGTTAGGCGCGATTCCAGAACTGTCGTCGAAGCCAAGGATGCGCGCGTGTACCATCTGGAAGAAGAAACTGAGGCAGACTGGTGGGAGGTGGAGGCGCTGTATGACCTGTGCTTTGCGCCCGGTCGCACGGCACTTTCCAGCTACCGTTTGCGCGACGGGGTGGCGACAGTGGCGGCATTGTGCGGGGTGTTGCGCGACGAGGATGGCATTTTGGCGGCAGCGATCCGCTATTGGCCTGCCGAAGTGGGGGAACATGATATTCTGCTGCTGGGGCCGATTGCCGTGCATCCAACGCGTCAGGGCGAGGGGTTGGGGGCGCTGCTGATCAACGAAAGTCTGGCAGAGGCGCGCCGTTTGGGGTGGGAGCGTATATTGCTGGTCGGCGACGCGCCCTATTATGCGCGGTTTGGTTTTGCAAAGTTGGACGCGGTCGAAATGCCGCCGCCAACGAACCCGGACCGGGTCCTGGGTCTGGGGTTGAAAAAGGGCGCGTGGGACGGGGTGGCAGGCCGCGTTACAAAATCATCCAGTTGATGGCATTGTGCTGGTGCGGTTGTAGGATTAGCTTTGCGATATGAAAACCTTGCCTGCGCCATTGTCTGATGTGGATCTGGATGTATCGGGCCTTGCGGTGCGCTACCGGCGTGCCAACGGCCCGGTGATGGCGTTGATGAACCGGCTTGGCGGGTCGGTTGAGGCGCAGTTGAACCTGCTGCCGGCGGGGGTGCGCAGCCAGCTTGAGGCGGTGACGGTCGCGGCACTTGGCCGGGCGATGGATATGGCGGCATATGGCGACAAAACGCCCGACTTCGGGCCGCGTGGTCCGATGACGGCGGCGGTGGTATCGGGCATCGCGGGCGGTTTGGGCGGGATTGCCACATCTTTGGCGGAACTGCCGGTGACAATAACGATCATTCTGCATGCAATCCGGCGCGTGGCGGTGGCCAATGGCTTTGACCCTGATACGCCGGCGATAAGGGCGGAATGTTTGGCGGTGTTTGGCGCAGGCAGCCCTCTGGCTGGCGACGACGGGGTGAACACCTCGTTTCTGGGGGCGCGGCTGGCGGTGAACGGGCCTGCATTGCATGCGCTGATTGCCAGGATTGCGCCAAGGTTGGCGGCGGCATTGGGGCCAAAGCTGGTGGCACAATCGGTGCCTTTGCTGGGGGCCGTGGCGGGGGCGGGGCTGAATGCGGCCTATATCAATTATTACTGCGAAATCGCCGAGGTTCGGTTCGGTTTGCTGCGCTTGACGGAACGGCACGGCGTTGATGCGGTGATGGTCGCCTTTCAACAGGCAACGCAGCCCGCGGCCATTATCAAGGCCTGATCTTGCGGCTTCCTTTTCGCGCAAATACTCATCTTGCGGCCTGTCAGCCGGGCCGGTCATTCGACGTGCTGTGACAGCCAGTCCATGATCGCAGGGCGCACGGATTCGGCACCGCCTTCGCGGGCGGCCAGGATGACCGCGCGCACTTCGGTCAGGTTCACCCGGCGCAACAAGGCCTTGACCGGGCCAACCGAGGCCGGGCGCATTGACAGCGTGCCAATGCCAAGGGCCGCAAAACACATCGCTTCCACCGGGCGGCCCGCGTCTTCGCCGCAAAACGACAGCGGCGTGTCTGAAGCTGCACAGCGCGCAATGATGTGTTCAAGAAAGGCCAGAAAGCTGACATTCAGCGTATCATAGCGGCGGCGCACACGTTCGTTTTCACGGTCGGCGGCGAAGAAGAACTGTTTCAGATCATTTCCGCCGATGGATACGAAATCGGTCAGATCAAAGAACGATTGCGGCGCATAAGCAAGGCTGGGCGTTTCCAGCATGGTACCGATTTCCACGGTTTGGGGCACCGGATGGCCCAGACTGCGTTCACGGTGAATTTCGCGCAGCACATGGCTGCGCGCCTGCATGAATTCGCCCGCCTCGGATATCAGCGGGAACATCACGGTCAGGTTGCGCCCGTTCGCCGCCCGGATCAGCGCTTGCAACTGCATCCGCATGACGCCAGGTTTATCAAGCCCCACCCGCACCGCGCGCCAACCCATGGCGGGGTTCGGCTCGTCGTTCGGTTTCATATAGGGCAGCACTTTGTCGGACCCGATATCCAGCGTGCGAAACGCCACGCGGCGACCGTTGGCGGCATCCAGCACACGGGCGTATAGCTTTGCCAGCTCGTCGCGTTTGGGCATTTGGTTGCGCACAAGGAATTGCAATTCAGTGCGAAACAGACCCACGCCTTCGGCACCTGATCCTTCCAGACTGGGCAGATCGGCCATCAGGCCTGCGTTCATGTAAAGTTGGGTCACGGTGCCGCACAAAGATTGCGCGGGCAGCCCTTTGAGCGAGGCATAGCGTTCCTGCGCCTTGGCCTGCATGGCGATTTTATCGCGAAAGGCGCCCGCGACGGTGTCTTCGGGGCGCAGGTGCACAATGCCCTGATCGCCGTCCACCATGATGTGATCGCCGTTCAGCGCCTCTTGCGTGATGCGGCCTGCGTTGATCACCAAGGGAATGGCCAGCGCGCGGGCAACAATGGCGGCGTGGCTTCCGACCGAGCCTTCTTCCAGCACCACACCGCGCAGTTTGCGGCCGTATTCCAGCAATTCGCCGGGACCGATGTTGCGAGCGACCAGCACCGGGTTTTCGGGCATTTCAGCGCCGGTATCGGAGCCTTGCCCGGTCAGGATGCGCAACAGGCGGTTTGACAGATCATCCAGATCATGCAAACGGTCGCGCAAGTAGGCATCCGGCACCTGTTCCAGCCGCGACCGTGTGGCGGATTGTTCTTTCTCTACCGCCGCTTCGGCGGACAGGCCAAGGGCGATGTCATCTTCCATCCGGCGCAGCCAGCCGCGCGAATGGGCAAACATGCGGTAGGCTTCGAGCACCTGTTTTTGGTCTTTGTCAAGGCTTTCGGCCGCCAGCAGATCATCAACCGACACCCGCAATTCACCCACCGCAGCACGGATGCGGTCGATTTCGGTCAGGGGATCATCCGCCACGGGGTTGGTGACAACAACGCGCGGTTCGTGCAGCCAGACATGGCCTTCGGCGGCCCCTTCCTGACCTGTGCTGCCCCGGATCATCACGGGTTGCTTGTGCAGCGCCCGCATGGCGTCACCTTCGCCAGAAAATGCGCCAAGTTCGGTCATCTCTGCCAGAACCATGGCCACCACATCGAGCGCGTCAATCTCGTCTTCCGAAAAGGCGCGGGCGGCGCGTGATTGCACGACCAGCACGCCGAGTTTTTCACCCACCCGCTGGATCGGCATGCCGAGGAAGGAGGAATACAGCTCCTCCCCGGTTTCTGGCATGAAGCGGAAACCTTTTTCCGACGGCGCGTTGGCCGTGTTGACGGGTTGGCCGAACTTGGCGACGCGGCCCACCAGCCCCTCGCCCAGTTTCAGGCGGGTTTTATGGACGGAGTCTTTCTTCAGCCCCTCGGTCGCGCACAATTCCAGCGTGTCTTCGTCGCGGAACAGGTAGATCGAGCAGACCTCGGTGCGCATGGAATCAGCAATAAGATGCGTGATGCGGTCGAGCCGTTCCTGCCCCTGACCCGCCGTGCCAAGCGTATCACGCAGGCGGCGCAAAAGCTTTCGACTGTCACTTTCGCTGCGGTCTGCCATGCGGTTCTCCTGTTACTTGCGTTAAACCATAGCGCGAACGCGAAGGAAACAGGTGCGAGGGGTCAGGGTCGCGGATGCATGCGTTTCGGCGGGTCGGCGATGCTAAATTGGGCAGGATCCGCGTTTCATCAGGGGGATGTGTGGGGGCGCAGGCTGGGCAGATTGCCCATCCTGCGGGGTTATGCCTTGTCAAGGGATGGGCAGATTGCCCATCCTGCGGGGTTATGCCTTGTCCAGCCCGAAGGTGTCATGCAGCGCTTGCACGGCCAGTTCCATATATTTGCGGTCGATCAGCACCGAGATTTTGATCTCTGACGTGGCGATAACCTTGATATTCACGTTTTCCGCGGCCAGCGCCTTGAACATCGCGGCGGCCACGCCTGCATGGCTGCGCATACCGATGCCAACAACCGACACTTTGGCCACATCAGTATCCTGCACCAGTTCGGCGTAATTGATCAGGCCCGCGGCCTGTGCATCTTCCATCGCTTTGCGGGCGCGGGGAACTTGGTTGGTGGGGCAGGAAAACGTCATGTCGGTATAGGCTTTGCCGTCCGCGAGTTCCGATATGTTCTGCACGATCATATCGACGTTCACCCCGGATTCCGACAAGGGGCCAAAGATCGCGGCGGCGATACCGGGGCGGTCTTGCACCTTGACCAGCGTCATTTTCGCCTCGTCACGGCTATAGGCGACGCCCGAGACAACTTTCGATTCCATGATTTCATCCTCGTCGCAGACTAGGGTTCCTGAATTTTCGTCCGTGTCCTCGAACGAGGACAGCACGCGCAGCCGCACCTTGTAGCGCATGGCAAGTTCAACCGACCGGGTTTGCAGGACTTTGGCACCCAGTGAGGCCAGTTCCAGCATTTCCTCAAACGCGATCTTTTCCAGCTTGCGGGCTTTTGGCGATATGCGCGGGTCGGTGGTGTAGATGCCATCGACATCGGTGTAGATATCGCAACGCTCTGCGCCAAAGGCGGCAGCGAAGGCGACGGCGGTGGTATCAGACCCGCCCCGGCCAAGGGTGGTGATGCGGTGTTCCGCGCTGACGCCCTGGAAGCCCGCGACCACGGCGACCTTGAAGCCTTCAGCAAATTTCGCGTCGATATTGGCGCGGGGAATGTCGATGAACCGGGCGGAGGAATGCGCGGATGTGGTCTGGATCGGCACTTGCCAGCCCTGCCACGACCGGGCGGGCACATCCATTTCCTGCAAGGTCAGCGCCATCAGCCCAGCAGTGACGTTTTCGCCCGAGGACACCACGGCATCATATTCGCGGGCATCAAACATCGGCGAGGTGCCTTCGACCGAAGCCACAAGTTCGTTGGTTTTGCCCGACATGGCCGATACGATGACGATCACGTCATAGCCGCGCTCCACCTCGCGCTTGACCTTGGCCGCCGCATTCTTGATGCGCGCGAGGTCGCCCACGGAAGTGCCGCCGAATTTCATCACCAGAAGCGGCATGGTTTCCCCCCAGCGCAAGCCTTTTACAATCGGCGCTGTCTTATGCGGCGGGGGGGCGGGGTGCAAGGGGTGCTCCTCAAGCCCCTGCGGGCTTTCTTCGCGGGTCTGAACGAAGAAAGCCCGCAGGGGCTTGAGGAGGGGCGGGTTAAAGTGCGCGCCAGCCGATATCGCGGCGGCAGAAGCCTTCGGGCCAATCTACCGCATCGACCATGGCGTAGGCGCGCATTTGCGCCTGCCGCAAGGTGTCGCCGCGCGCCGTGATGTTCAGAACGCGTCCGCCGTTGGCGGTGATTTTGCCGTCTTTGCTGGCTGTGCCCGCATGAAAGGCCATGTGAGCGCTGTCTTCGGGCAGGCCACCTAAGCCGTTGATTTCTGATCCCTTGGCATAAGCGCCGGGATAGCCGCCCGCAGCCATCACCACAGTCAGCGCGTGATCGTCGGCCCAGTGAACCTGCGCCTCGGCCAGCCGCCCTTCGGCGCAGGCGAGCAGCAGGTCGAGCGCCTGAGCGCCAAGCCGCATCATCAGCACTTGCGTTTCGGGATCGCCAAAGCGCGCGTTGTATTCAACCAGCCGGGCTTGGCCATTCTCGATCATCAGGCCGGCGAACAACACGCCCTGATAGGGCGTGCCACGGCGGGCCATTTCCCGGATGGTGGGTTCGATGATTTCCGCCATGGCACGGGAGGCGATGGCGTCAGTCAGGCAGGGCGCAGGCGAATAGGCGCCCATGCCGCCGGTGTTGGGGCCGGTGTCGCCGTCGAAGGCGCGTTTATGGTCTTGCGCGGTTCCGATGGGCAGGGCGTGGGTGCCATCGGTCAGGATGAAATAGCTGGCTTCTTCGCCAGTCATGAAGTCTTCGATCACCACTTCCGCGCCCGCGGCCCCGTATTCGCCGCCGAACATGTCGTCGATGGCCGACAGCGCTTCGGCAAGGGTCATGGCGACGATCACGCCTTTGCCTGCGGCAAGGCCGTCGGCTTTTATGACGATGGGGGCACCTTTAGCGTGGATATAGGCGCGGGCTTTTGCAGCGTCTGTGAAACGGGCATAGGCGGCGGTGGGGGCGCGGCAGGCATCGCAGATTTCCTTGGTAAAGGCTTTGGACGCTTCGAGTTGTGCTGCGGCGGCAGAAGGCCCGAAGGTCAGCAAACCCGCCGCGCGGGTGGTATCGGCGACGCCTGCGGCAAGCGGGGCTTCCGGCCCGATCATTACGAAATCAATGGCATTTTCGGCGCAGAAGGCCACGATGGCGGCCCCATCCAGAATATCCAGATCGGCGCATTCGGCCAGCCCGGCGATGCCCGCATTGCCGGGGGCCACGATCAGGCGGTCGCATTTGGGGTTTTGCTTGAACGCCCAGGCCAGCGCATGTTCACGCCCGCCAGAGCCGAGGATCAGGATATTCATGGGCGGGCCTCTTGGAAGTTGGTCAGGGGCGTTCTAGGGTTTGGGGGTCAAGAGGGCAAGCCAATGCACGACAATAAGCTTCAGTCAAGGAAACGGCGCGCCCCTGTTGCCTTGCGCGGGCCGGAATTTATCGGCTTGTTGGCGGTCGTCTACGGGCTGGCATCAAGCAAACTGTGGTGGGCCGTTTTCGGAGTTGCCTGCATAGCTTTGTCCTATTGGCTTTACAGAAACCCGGATCGAAGCCGGGCACAGGCGGGGCGGATGACAGCGGGACGTTCGGGTATGTTCATGGCGACAGCATGGACGGAGGCTGCGACGGTGGAGGCGACTGAATGAGCGATATGTTCGAAGACCAACCGGACGCCCCCCCTCCGGGCAATGCGCCGGAATACACCGTGTCGGAACTGTCCGGCGCGGTGAAGCGGGTGATTGAGGGGGAGTTTGGCCTTGTGCGGGTGCGCGGCGAGGTGGGGCGGGTGTCAAAACCCGCCTCGGGGCATTTGTATTTCGACCTGAAGGACGACCGTTCGGTCATTGCCGCGATCAGCTGGAAGGGGCAGTTGGCCAAGATGCAGGTACGGCCTGAAGAGGGGATGGAGGTTATTGCCACCGGGCGAATGACCACGTTTCCGGGGCAATCAAAGTATCAGTTGATCGTGGAAGACGTGTCGCCTGCCGGGGCGGGCGCGCTGATGGCGATGCTGGAAAAACGCCGCGTGGCGCTGGCTGGCGAGGGGTTGTTTGATGAGGGGCGCAAGCAGGCGCTGCCGTATTTGCCCGGCGTGATCGGGGTTGTCACCTCGCCGTCCGGGGCGGTGATCCGGGATATTTTGCACAGGCTGCGGGACAGGTTTCCGCGTCATGTGCTGATCTGGCCAGTGGCAGTGCAGGGGAAATCCTGCGCGCCGGATGTGGCGGCGGCGATTGCGGGGTTCAACGCCATCGCACCCGGTGGGCCGATCCCGCGGCCTGATTTGATTATCGTGGCGCGGGGGGGCGGCAGCCTTGAGGATCTGTGGGGGTTCAACGAAGAAATTGTGGTGCGGGCGGCGGCGGCATCGCGGATTCCGCTGATATCCGCTGTGGGGCATGAAACCGATACCACGCTGCTGGATTATGCGGCTGACAGACGCGCGCCGACGCCGACGGCGGCTGCGGAAATGGCGGTGCCGGTGCGGCTGGATTTGCTGGCGGGGTTGGACGGATATTCGGCGCGACTGTCGCGGTCTGTGGCCAATGCGATGGCGCAAAACGGGCAGAGGTTGCGCGATTTGGGGCGGGCTTTGCCGCGCATCGAAGGGTTGACGGCACAGGCGGCGCAGCGGTTTGATCTGTGGTCTGGCCGGCTTGGCGGGGCGTTGGGCATGGCGGCGGCGCGCAAACGTGCGGATTTCGAGCGGCGGTCGGCCTTGATCAGACCGGAAATGTTGATGGCATTGGTCCGGCAACGGCGCGAGCGGTTGGCTGACAGGGACATGGCGTTAAGTGCCGCCGTGCTGCGCCGGATGGGCCGGGCGCGGGATGGCCTGGCAGGCTGGGCGGCGCGCTTGGCACCATCCTTGGGGCGGCTGATTGCAGATGCCGGGCGCAAAGCGGTGCGCGATGCAGCTGCGTTGGCGGCCATGGACGCGCGGTTGCAGGCGGCACCGGGGCTGCGGTTGGCCAGCCTTGCGGCACGGCTGGACGCGCTGGATCGCACCCGGTTGACGCTGGGCTATGCCGACACGTTGAAGCGCGGCTATGCGGTGGTGCGGGAGGGTGGCCGGGTGATCACCAGCCAAGCGGCGGCAGAAAGGGCCGTGGCATTGGAGTTGGAGTTTCACGATGGCCGGGTGGTGGTTTCTGGCAAGGGTGGCGCGCGGAAAGGCAAGGGGGCGGATGGCACCGATCAGGGAAGCCTGTTTTAGGGTTTGATGTTTGGATAATACAAATTGGGCCGGGAAACTGGCCTTGTTTATCCTCTATATTGCAGGATTAATGCAAGGGATGCAGGCTTACACACCCACATCTGGCCCGGCACAACTGAGCGGTTTGGCACTTTGCGCCACTTCTGAAAGTTCAGAACCCGCAGCATCACCAACAAACTCCGCCCGCAGGCCTGCGTCGCCCAGATAGAAGTTCCAGCATTGCGGATCGCCCATGTTTTCATAGGTAAAACAGATCAAACCTGCCTCTTCATACCAGACACCGTCCGCACATTGATCATCCTTGAAGGCCCAGACAACGCGGCGACCGGGCAGGTATTGCTCTGCGCCGTAAACCTCGCCTGTGACGGAATAAGTCAGGGTTTTGCCGGTGGCATAGGCTTCGAATTCGGCGGCGGTCATGGCGGTTTGTGCAAGACTTTGGCTGCCGGCTGCAACCGCAAGGGTGAAACTGAGGATCGAGGCAAATCGCATGGGCTTCTCCGTGGCACAAGGCATTTGGTGACCGTGCCAGAGCGCGGGCTGAATGGCCAGTCACAGGCTTGCTATTTGCGGCAAAAGCCATTGGCCCTTTCCTAGACCCGGTGAAGCGATTAGGTGACAAGTGGCCGATGGGCCGCAAAAAGGTGTGCGATGTCGTTCTTGAAAAAACTGCGCGATAAGATGTTCCGCTCGTCCGACAAGATCGGTGAAGGGCTGGACGCTTTGGTGGCCGATACTCAGGTCGATGACGCGGCGGATGCAGCGACAATCGAGGATGCGGTGGAACTGGCGGTCCAGATGCCGGACGAGACGACATTTCCGCCGACGCCAGCTTTGCCGCATCCAGTTTTGCCGCCGCCAGTTTTGCCGCCGCCCGCCATCGTAGACGAGGCCAAGCCGGGCCTGCTGGGCCGCATCTTCGGGCGCACGACGCCGGACGAGCCGCGCCGGGTGCTGGACGACGCGATGCTGGAAAGTCTGGAAGAGTTGTTGATCAGTGCGGATATGGGCGTGGATACCGCGCTGCGGGTGACGGCGAATATTGCCGAGGGGCGGTTTGGCAAGCGCATTTCAACCACCGAATTGCGCGGGGCGTTGGCGGCGGAAATTGCGCGGATCATGGGCCCTGTGGCAAAGCCGATGCCGATTTATCCTACCAAGCCGCAGGTGGTGTTGGTGGTAGGCGTGAACGGGTCGGGCAAGACCACCACCATCGGCAAGCTGGCAAGCCAGTTCAAGGCGGCGGGCAAATCTGTGGTTATCGCTGCGGGCGATACGTTTCGCGCGGCGGCGGTGGAACAGTTGCAAATCTGGGGGCAACGGGCTGGTGTGCCGGTGTTGACAGCACCCGAAGGGTCAGATCCCGCCAGTCTGGCGTTTGATGCCATGACCCATGCGCAGGCGACTGGTGCGGATTTGTTGATGATCGACACGGCGGGGCGGCTGCAAAACCGGGCCGATCTGATGGAGGAATTGTCAAAGATCGTGCGGGTGATCCGCAAGAAAGACCCGACAGCGCCGCATAACACAATCTTGGTGCTGGATGCCACCACCGGGCAAAACGCGCTGCTGCAGGTCGAGATTTTCCGCAAGATTGCCGATGTGTCCGGCCTTGTGATGACCAAGCTCGACGGCACTGCAAAGGGCGGCGTTTTGGTAGCTTTGGCCGACAAGTTCGGGTTGCCCATTCATGCCATCGGGATCGGTGAACAGATAGATGATCTGTCGGCGTTTGATCCCGATGATTTTGCCAAGGCGTTGGTGGGGCTTGATGGCTGACAGGCTTCCTTTTCGCACAAATACTCATCTTTTTTGCGCCGGGTCCAAGTAGCAGAGTATGAGTGCTTGGTTAATCTCGTTGGAAGGAACGCCCGCCGGGCATCAATGGGCGCTGGGGCTGGCGCTGATGGCGGCGGTGTTGCATGCGCTGTTTGGCGCGATGCAGAAGGGCCGGTTTGACCCGTGGGTTTCGCGCGCGGCGATGGATGCCAGCTACGGGGTGATCGCGGCCCCGTTCGCACTGTTTGTGGTGCCGTGGCCAGAGCCGCATATGTGGCTGATCTTTGCGGGCGCGTTTGTGGTGCATTGCATCTATAAGGTGTTGCAGGCGATGACCTATACCCGCGGGGCCTATATGGTGGTGTATCCGGTGGTGCGCGGCACAGGCCCCGTGTTCACCGTGCTGGGGGCCGGGTTGGTGTTTGGCGAGCATTTCGCGCCCGGCCAATGGCTGGGCGTTGGCCTGTTGGTGGCGGGGATTTTCGGACTGGCGGCGTGGAATCTTGCGTTGGTTGCAGGCGCGCGGGGCCAGATGATCCCGGCGCTGGGATTTGCGGTGATGACGGGGGCGTTGGTGGCGGTTTACACCACCTATGACGCTTATGGCATTCGGGCCACGGCAGACCCGTTTACGTTTCTGGCATGGTTTTTCATGATCGACGGGGTGTTTATTCCGGTGATCACCTACAGGCGCTGGCGGGCGATCGCGCGGGCAGATGTAATGCCGTTGCTGCGGTTGGGCGTTGCGGGCGCGTTCATTGCGTTTTTCAGCTTTGGCGCGATCATGCTGGCCACACGGCTGGATAAGGTGGGCGAGGCGGCGGTGCTGCGCGAAACATCGACGGTGTTTGCCGGGTTGATCGGCTGGCTGGTGTTGGGTGAAAAAGTGGGGCTTGTGCGGTTTTCGCTTTTGGCGTTGATTGCCGCCGGTGCGGTTGTGGTGAAATTGGCGGGGTAGGGTGATGGCTGAGCGGCCGATAAATATGGTGCTGAAACAGGTTCTGGAACTGGGGCCGACGATTGTGTTTTTCCTGATCTATCTGCGGATCAAGGAACGCAGTTTCACGATTATGGGCACGGACTATTCGGGGTTTATCGTGGCCGCGCTGATTTTCGTGCCCATTCTGCTGGCGTCGATGGCGGTGCTGTGGTGGCTGACGGGTGCCTTGAGCCGGATGCAGATGTTCACCGCGTTTATGGTGATATTCTTTGGTGGTTTGACCGCATATTTCAACGATGAGCGGTTTTTCAAGATGAAAACCACCATTGTTTATGGCTGCTTGGCGGCGATCCTTGGCATTGGGTTGTTGCAGGGGCGCAGCTATCTGGAATGGGTGATCGGGTCGTTGATGCCCATGCGGCGCGAGGGTTGGATGAAACTGACCTGGCGCCTCGCGTTGATGTTTGTGGCCTTGGCCGTGGCGAATGAGGTGATCTGGCGGACACAAAGCACCGAGTTGTGGGTCAAGCTGGAAACGTTTGGCATGCCAGCCGCGCTGTTTGTGTTTTTGTGGGTGCAGATCATGGCGTTGCAGCGGTTTGCGATTGATCCTGACAAACCGGACGACGCGGCTTAGATGATTTTATTGCGCAACGAATGGCGATTGCACGACCGGGACCGCCAGCAGGCGTGACCAGCGGCGCGTTGGCTTGTCTGGCAACGCCGCGCGCAGATCGGCAAGCGAGAGGCTGCGATCAGACCCCAAAAACGCGCGGTAAAGCGGGAACAGTCCGGGGCGCAGATAGGTGGACCAATGGCACATGCGGTGGGCGGCAGGGGCTGTGGGAAAGCCAAGTGCGTGCAGGCCCGCAAGATGCGCCGGATGATCTATCTGTGCTGTGACGCAATGCGGCAGAGCAAGCCCTGCACCCAGCGCGCGCGCGCCGATGCGGTGCGGTGCCAACAACCATTCGTAAATGAAATCAAATACATCGTTTTCGCGGCTGATGATATTCAGCACCTCGGCCTTGCGTCCGGCAGGGCTTAGCAGTGCCACCTCGGCGGTGGATCGAAGCTCGGCCCCGGTGAGCAAGATCATGCGGCCAAGGTCACCGGGGTTCAGATCGCGCAAGGCGGCAAGGGCCACCCGTGCGCCAAGGCTGTGGGCCATGATGTTCACCGGGCCCGCACCAAGGGCCGCCAGATCAGCGATCAGGGTAGCCAAGGCTTTGCCGGCCCGGCCAGCCTCGCGGTGTGCGCGCCAGATATTGCCGCCCGCCTCCCAGCCAAAGGCGATGCACAGGCCGGGGTCTGGCGTGCCCTGCCCATAGCCCATGCGTCTGGGCCAGCTTGGCGCGCGGCGCAGCGGATGATCAGCGCCGCAGGTCAGAATATGATCATGCGGCGATTGCCCTGCGCGGCTGAGGGAATAGCCAAAGCCGTGCAGCATGATCAGAACTGGCGCGTGGCCGATACTACATTTAGCGATGCTGTCTGATGCCAAAGCGCACATTAAATCCTCTGCAAGATGAGGTGTTCCGGCTATGGCATTGACGCGCATGATCGGCATGGGGCGTTTCGGCTTTCTTGCGTTGTCGTCCGTGTTCGGCGTGCCCCTACATCTAGCGCGGTGGTGCGACGCCCGCTTGACGGGCATGTAACATCGGCGTGACGCTTTGCGCTGTGGTTGACGCCGCGGGCGAAGGCGCGTATTTCAAGCGCGTGGCGCTTTGTTACCGGATTGCGGGCCACGTTAAACATTCCGCTAAAGAGGGTTTGGGGATGCGCCCCGGCACCTTTGGTTGGCCGGGGTTTTTTTATGGGCGGGCGTGACCCGCTGGAGGCTTGGGCGATGAGCAAAGATTGGAAAACACGCACGCAACTGGTGCATGAGGGCAGCCGTCGCAGCCAGTATGGCGAGATGGCCGAAGCCATTTTTCTGACGCAGGGCTTTGTGTACGAAAGCGCCGAGGCCGCCGAGGCGCGGTTCGTGAAGGCGGGCGATGACGAGTTCATTTATGCCCGTTATGGCAACCCGACCACGCGGATGTTTGAAGAGCGTATCGCCGCGATTGAGGGCACGGAAGACGCCTTTGCCACGGCCAGCGGCATGGCGGCGGTGTCTGGTGCGATGATGTCGATGCTGCGGGCGGGTGATCATGTGGTATCCAGCCGCGCTTTGTTCGGGTCGTGTCTGTATGTTCTGGAGGAGGTTTTGCGCCGTTTTGGCGTGGTGGTCGATTTCGTCGATGGCACCGATCTGGCGGCTTGGGCCGCGGCGGTCAAGCCCGGCACCAAGGCAGTATTTTTCGAATCCATGTCGAACCCGACGCTGGAAGTGGTTGATATTGAAGCGGTTTCAAAGATCGCCCATGCGGTTGGGGCTTTGGTGGTGTGCGACAACGTGTTCGCGACGCCGATTTTTTCGCGCGCCGTTGAACAAGGCGCTGATGTGGTGGTCTATTCCACGACCAAGCATATTGACGGGCAGGGGCGCGCGCTTGGCGGTGTGATCTGCGGCACGAAGGATTTCATCCGCAAGGTGGCAGAGCCGTATATGAAGCATACCGGTGGCTCGATGTCGCCGTTCACCGCGTGGATCATGCTGAACGGGATGGCGACGCTGGATCTGCGCTGCCGGGCGATGGCGGAGGCGGCGCTGGTGGTGGCGCGCGCGCTGGAGGGGCACGCCGCACTTTCCCGTGTGATTTATCCGGGGCTGGAAAGCCACGCGCAGGCGGGTCTGGTGGCGCGGCAGATGGGGTCTGGCGGCACGTTGGTGACGTTTGATATTGCAGGCGGCAAAGAGGCGGCGTTTCGGTTCATGAACGCGCTCGAGATCATCAAGATATCCAACAACCTGGGCGATGCAAAATCCATCGTCACGCATCCGGCGACGACGACGCATCAACGCCTGCCGCAAGACCAGAAAGATTTGCTGGGCATCACACCTGGGCTGATCCGGCTATCGGTGGGGCTGGAGGATGCGGGCGATCTGGTGGCGGACCTGATGCAGGCTCTGGCGGCGTCAAAAGACCCAACTTAAGGCGCGGGGTTGCTACGATCAGGGCAATGATTTGACTTAGTCGCGTAAAAATCCGGGGAGCGTGACTTGATCTTATTCCCCGGAGAAGCCGAAAATGACCATTCGGTCGTGGTTGCCCCGTATGTTGTCTGGTGCCGCCGTTGCGGCCATGTTCGCAGCCTCGCCTGTCGTTTTGAAAATTGATGCGTCGGGCGTTTTTGTTTCCCAGGCAGTCGCCTTTGCGCTGGTCGTGCCGGATCTGATTGATCTGCCGATTGGGCCGATCGACCCGCCGGGATGCGAGGTAGATTGCGGGCCGCCCGTTGATCCGATTGATCCGCCGATTGAAGACTGCGGGAGGACCAAAGAGGGTTGTGAGCCAGAGCCAGTATCTTTGCCGGAGCCTGTATCTTTACCCCAGCCATCCGGCAGCGATGATGACGATATCGTGCCGCCTTTGGCCGAGGATGTCGTGACCACAAAAGACGATGCGATGGATTTTGCAAAGGGTCTGCGCTGTCAGACAGACTGCAAAGCTGTCGTTGAACGCGACGGCGATGTGACGATCACGCTGACCAGCAACGGGCCGGGCGGGGAAGATGTCGTGACGACCGTGGAACTGGATGGAAATGTTGTCAGGTGCAGTACCAGTTTGCCCCAGGATAATTCTGATGAGGCGCGGGCACAGGTGTTTGACAATCGCGGCAGTGCCGAATCCTATGTCGTAAAACTGGTTTTGATCATCCCTCCCGACTACAGCTCGGTGACCATTGAGCCGATAATGGATTTAATTGCGGCATCGGAATCGCAGAGGTCGTCGTTGGGCGCACCGACAGATCAAGTCAACGATGAATAGCCACATCAGCGCCGCGATATTGGCGCTGATCCTCATCCCCCAAGATCGGCACCGGATTTTCAGCCCGGTGCCGGTTGCATTTGGTGGCTGGGTGGCACATTTCGGCCTTTTGGATCGCATCAGGCTGGAGTTTCGCTTGAAATGCCCCATATGTTCGCATGACGCCAAAGACCACGGGAAGGGCCTGCCATGACCATTCATTCAGCCGAGATCGACGCAAAGCCAAGCGCAGCTGACGCAGAGGCGGCTTTGGCGGTGCTGCGGCACTGGGCGGGGAAAGCGTCTGACGCGGAAATTGCGGCGCTGGACCCGGTTGCGGGCGTGCTGGTGGGGCATTCGGTGATGAGCAGGCTGTATCCGACAGAATTTCGGGTGGATGATGCCTATAAAAATTCGCTTCCCGATTTGCAGAACGGGCCTGCCAGTCTGATCGTCGGGGCCAAGCGGCAGATCCAGCATGTGGGGATTTCCAATTTCCGACTGCCGATCAAATATCGCACGCGGGATGCGGGGGATATGTTGCTGGAAACATCCGTCACCGGCACGGTGAGCCTCGAGGCAGAGAAAAAGGGCATCAACATGAGTCGCATCATGCGGTCTTTTTATGCCCATGCGCAGGCCGAGTTCAGCTTTGAGGTGATCGAGGCGGCGCTGGAGGATTACAAACGCGATCTGGGCAGCTTTGATGCGCGCATTCAGATGCGGGTGTCGTTTCCGATGAAGGTGACATCGCTGCGCTCTGGCCTTGTCGGTTGGCAATACTATGATATCGCGCTGGAATTGGTGGATGTGGCGGGTCTGCGCAAGAAGATCATGCATCTGGATTATGTCTATTCCAGCACCTGTCCCTGTTCGCTGGAACTGTCTGAACATGCGCGCATGACGCGGGGGCAGTTGGCAACGCCGCATTCGCAGCGGTCGGTGGCGCGGATTTCGGTCGAGGTGAAACCGGGCGCGGTATTGTGGTTCGAAGATCTGGTTGATCTGGCGCGCAAGGGTGTTCCGACCGAGACGCAGGTGATGGTCAAGCGCGAAGACGAGCAGGCGTTTGCGGAACTGAACGCAGCAAACCCGATTTTCGTGGAAGATGCCGCGCGCAGTTTTGCGCTGCAGTTGCAAGGCGATGCGCGGATCGGTGATTTCCGGGTCTTGGCCAGTCACCAGGAAAGCCTGCACAGTCATGATGCGGTCAGCCTGCTGACCGAGGGCGAGACCTTTGCACAAGAAAGCCTTGATCCGCGGTTGTTTGGAACGTTGTTCCACGTGGGCTAAGGTGATTTGCACCGCTCATCATGGCCCTTCCGGGCATTCTTCGCTGAATGTGGTGAAAAGCGCCCGCAGGGTGGCGATGAACCGGGCATGCGGGTGGCGTGCATTGACGGCGGGTGGCGGGGCCGGGTATTGCAGGTCGGATGATTGATATCCGCCCCATCGCCTATATTATCGGGCGCATCCTGGTCGTCTTTGCGATTCTGATGCTGGCCCCTGCCGTGATTGATTACCGGTCCGGGTCGGAAAACGGCTTTGACTTTTTGCAATGCGCGATTGTGACCGGCAGCATTGGTGCCTTGTTGGCGCTGGCCACGCGGAACGCCTTGGGACAGGGGCTGGATACCCGGCAGGCCTATGTGTTGACGGTGGCGATCTGGGGCATTGTGCCGATGTTTGCCGCACTGCCGTTTTATTTCGGTGCGCCGCAACTGCTGATGACCGACGCGTATTTCGAGGCGGTGTCTGGCATCACCGGAACCGGATCGACGGTGATCGTTGGCCTTGATGCCTTGCCTGTGGGCACCAACCTGTGGCGCGGGTTGCTGAACTGGCTTGGGGGCTTGGGTATTGCATTTGTGGCGATGATTTTTCTGCCACTGATGCGGGTGGGCGGCATGCAATATTTCCGCACCGAGGGCTTTGATACCTTTGGCAAGGCGATGCCGCGCGCGGTGGATATAGCCCGGCAGTTGGTGTTTGTTTATGCCGGGCTGACGCTGATTTGCGGCATGGTTTATGCGGCCATCGGGATGACGGCGCTGGATGCGATTGTGCATGCCATGGCCACCATCAGCACGGGTGGATTTTCGCCGTTGGATGGGTCTTTCAACACATACCAAGGGGCCGGCGAATATGCCGGGGCTTTGTTCATGGTTTTGGCCAGCCTGCCATTTTTGCGCTATGTCCAGCTGGTATCAACTGCGCCGAGCGTGTTTTGGCGCGATGTGCAGGTGCGCGGGTTTTTGCGGATTTTGGCAACGGGCGTGGTCGCCGTGACGCTGTGGCGCTATTTGAGTTCTGACATGGCGCTGGAGCCTGCGTTTCGTGAGACGGTGTTCAACTTGACCTCGATCCTGTCTGGCACCGGGTTTTTCACGGGCAGCTTTCTGGCGTGGGGCGGGTTCGCGATGATCATAGTGTTTGTTCTGGGGCTGATCGGCGGCTGTTCCGGGTCAAGCTCTGGGGCGCTGACGGTGTTTCGGGTGCAGGTGTCTTTGGCGGCGCTGCGGGCACAGATCAAGATGATTGCCCATCCGAACCGGGTCAGCCCGGTGAAATATGCAGGCCGCACGGTACAAGACGATGTGTTGAACAGTTTGATCCTGTTTGTCAGTGGCTATGTGCTGATTATCGGGGTGTTGACGGTGGCGTTGTCTTTGATGGGGGTTGATCCGGTATCGGCGCTGTTTGGGGTTTGGGCATCGCTTGGCAATATCGGCTATCACTTTGGGCCGCTGACCAGTGCCAGCGGCACCGCGCGTGATTTTCCGGAAGGTGCAAAATGGATTTTGATCCTTGCCATGCTGATGGGCAGGCTGGGGTTATTGGCGGTGTTGGTGTTGGTGCTGCCACGGTTCTGGCGGGCCTAGGCGCTATCCGCGCAACACCGCGCCGTTGACCACAGCGGTTTTATTCCCAGCACGACACCAGAACTGTCATGCCCGTAGCAAGGTTTGACAGATCTTCCGGGGCCATCGCACCCCTGCGGGTTGACGGTGCCGTGGTGATGCCGTCGCTGGCCAGCCGCGCGGCGATAGCGGCGGCAGTTGCGGCAAAGACCACACCGTCTGGCAGACGTTTTTTCGGATTGGCCACATCGGGCAGCAACATGCCCAACACCGATCCTGTGCCATCGAGGATGGGCCCCCCCGCATCACCGGGACGGGTATCAAGTGACAACCGCTTTATGCCGGGCTCGCCGTTCAGGCCTTGCAGCGCCTCCAGCGCGCCAAAGGTCAGCACCGGGGCGGGCAGGGTATCCTCATAAGAATAGCCGGAAACCGCGATTTCCGCGCCAATCCGTTCGGGGGCTGTTTGAAATTCGGCAATCGCAACCGGAGACAGCGCGACGCGCGGTTTAAGCATGGCGATGCCGGTCGCATCATCTGAAAACACCACATCTGCATCTTTATCGTATTCCAGCGTGACGCGGCCGCATTGGGTAACGGCCTGCACCGTGGTCAAAACGGTGCCCGTTGCATCAATGAAAAACCCGGTACGCGAAAATTTCGGGCGGCGCACTTCGAGACCGGACAAAAGCCCCGCACGCGCATCATCCGCCAGGGGTGCAAGACCCGGATCAAGGGCCGTCGCGCCAAAGGGTTTGAACGAGGCTTGCATCACCGCAAGCACCCGCGCCATGCGGTCAGCATCTGACGGCTGCCAGACCAGCATATAGCCCTTGATCAGGCCGCCGGACAATTCGGCGTAGCTGTAGCTTTGCAGTTTGGGACTTTTGGCGGTGATCGTGAACGACCTCTCCCCCCGGCTGCGTTCCCCGCCCAAAGGCACCACTTCCAGCGTTTGCAAGATATCGTAAAGTCCGTAAAGCGAGCTTTGATCGCCGGGTTGGCTGATCAGGATGGCCTGCACACCGGAGCCGTCTTTTTGCGCGTAATGCACAAACGGCGGCTCGTAATGGTCAAAGCTTACCAGCGCTGTGGGCAAGGTGATTTCAATGCCTGCTGCAGAGTCTATCACGGTTTGCAGGCCAAGTTCGGCCTGAGCCTGGCCATAAGCCGCCAGCAGCGTGCCACGCTGGGTGGTGGTCAGAACGCCGGTTGGATCAGTGCCATTGTCGGTTTGCCAAGCGGCCATGGAATTGCGCGTGCCGGGGCCAAAATCGCCGTCGATGGTGGCGCCGTAATAGCCAAACCATTGCAGGGCGGTTTGCAGGGCCTGGCGGTCTTGGGTTGACAGGGACGCTTCGGACTGGCGCGCTTCGGCTTTGGTTTCTTCTGGGATCAGGATCAGTTCCGGGGGGATCACAGGGGCTGCGATCACGGCATCGGGGGTGTCAATCTTAGGCGTTGTGGGCGCAGGAGTTATGGGCGCGGAGGTTATGGTGGTGGTGGATATATCGGGGGTAGCGGGCAGCACTTGGCCGCCAACGGGCCAGAATTGCTGCCGAAAATCGCTGCCATCGGCGATGTAGCTGTCTTGTGGCACCAGATTTTCGTTGGTGAATTCGGTCAACTTTGCCGCCCCGGCCCCGACGCTGTAAGGGCCGATCACGATGGCATACCAGCCTGAGGCAAGCTGAAACCCTGCGACATTGGCGAAGGCTGATGCGTAGGCGCGGGCGCGATTTTGCGCCTCTTGCAAGCTGGGCAGAGCTTCGATTTGCACCCAAACCTGGTCTTGCGCCCCTGCTTTTGGTGCCATACCCAAAGACATCAAAACACCAAGCGCAAGCATAATCATCTTCATCGGAGTGCCGTTCCCATACTCAGATACCCAGTCATTTCCCCGCTTTATATATATGATGCAATCTCTGCCAGCCCCGGTGCATGGCCTGTGCCATTTGGGGGGATTGGCGTGGCTTTCGCGCCCGCCCGATACACCCCGCCCGATACACCCCGCCGCACCACGACGCATTGACCCTTTGGCCCGCGTTGCCTATGCAGAGCGCACTTTGCCCATAGGTGCCACCCATGCCCGATACCCAATCCCCGCCCCGCAGCTTTCAGGAGATCATCCTGCGGCTGCAATCCTATTGGGCGGGCCAAGGCTGTGCCATTTTGCAACCCTATGATATGGAAGTGGGGGCGGGCACCTTTCACCCCGGCACAACCCTGCGGTCGCTCGGCGCAAAGCCTTGGGCGGCGGCTTACGTGCAGCCATCGCGCCGCCCCACCGATGGGCGCTACGGCGAAAACCCGAACCGCTTGCAGCACTATTATCAGTATCAGGTGCTGATCAAGCCATCACCGCCCGATCTGCAAGACCTGTATCTGGGATCGCTGGCCGCGATTGGCATTGATGCCAGCCTGCATGACATCCGCTTTGTCGAGGATGATTGGGAAAGCCCGACGCTTGGTGCGTGGGGCTTGGGGTGGGAGATTTGGTGCGACGGGATGGAAGTATCGCAGTTCACCTATTTCCAGCAGGTCGGCGGCCATGACTGCAAGCCGGTGTCAGGCGAGTTGACTTACGGGTTGGAACGTCTGGCGATGTATGTGCTGGGGGTGGATCATGTGATGGACATGCCGTTCAATGACCCGGCCTCGCTGATCCCGTTGAAATACAGTGATATTTTCTTGCAGACCGAACAGGAATATTCGCGCTGGAATTTTGATCAGGCCGATACCGCGATGTTGCTTCAGCATTTCGTCGATGCGGAAGCCGAATGTGACCGTATCCTGACCGCCCCGCAGCCCGACAAGGCGGGCCGTACCATCGTGATGGCGCATCCGGCCTATGACCAGTGCATCAAGGCGTCGCATTTGTTCAATCTGCTGGATGCGCGCGGTGTGATTTCTGTCACCGAACGGCAGGCCTATATTGGCCGCGTGCGCGCGCTGGCCAAGCGCTGTGCTGATGCGTTTCGCGAAACCGCAGCAGGGCGGGATCTGGCGGAGGTGACGTCGTGAATGGCAAGATTATCGGGGGGCTCTTGGTGGTAAGCGGTTTGATCGCAGGAATTGCGATGTATTGGTTGCAGCTTTACGCGTTTTACGAACCCGTCAGCTTTCAGCCCGGCAATGAAATCCGGCTGGTGCCGATCAGCAGTGACGTGCCCGAAGTGATCGTCGCCGATAATGTCACCGGGATTGATGCCAATTCATCGCCCCTGCGCTTTCGCGCCTGTTTCACGACGCCGCTCAGCCAAGCGATGTTGACCGAAACCTATGTGGTTTATGAGGGGGCCGAACCGTTGGTCGCCCCCGGCTGGTTTGATTGCTTTGATGCTGTGGCTATCGGCAAAGCGCTGGAAACCGGCGAGGCGATTGCGTTTTTGTCCGAAAAAAACATCAATTCCAAAACTGATGCTGCGGGTGTGGTGCAGCCGTCCGGCGTTGACCGGGTGGTGGCCGTGATGCCCGATGGCCATGCCTATGCGTGGCATCAGTTGAACGACATTTTGAAAGACTGACCCATGCCCGATTTGTTGTTAGAGCTGTTTTCCGAAGAAATCCCCGCCCGGATGCAGGGCCGCGCGCGGGAGGATCTGAAAAAGCTGGTGACGGACGGGCTGGTTGAGGCGGGGCTTACCTATGCTTCGGGTGGTGTGTTTTCCACCCCGCGCCGGTTGGTGTTGGCGATTGAAGGGCTGTCGGGGGAAAGCCGCCCGGTGCGCGAAGAACGCAAAGGGCCAAAGGCGGACGCGCCGGATGCGGCGATTGACGGGTTCTTGCGGTCAACAGGGCTGACGCGGGACCAGTTGGAACTGCGCGATGACAAGAAGGGGCAGGTGTTCTTTGCCGTTGTGGAACGTCCCGGTCGTGCAGCACCCGTGATCGTGGCCGAAGTGGTGGAAAGCGTGATCCGCAATTTCCCATGGCCAAAATCCATGCGTTGGGGGAACGGCGCGTTGCGCTGGGTGCGGCCGTTGCAATCTATCCTGTGTATTCTGGGTGATGAAGGCGGCGCGGAAATCGTACCTTTGAGCGTCGATCACCTGACCGCGGGCAACTCCACCTGTGGGCATCGATTCTTGGCCCCCACACGTTTTGCCGTGTCATCGTTTGACGATTACACCGCAAAACTGCGCCGGGCTTTCGTGATGCTGGATGGTGCCGAACGTGAGGCCCATATCTGGAATGATGCTGTGAACCAAGCCTTTGCCAACGGGATGGAGGTTGTGCCAGACGCCGGCCTGCTTTCCGAGGTGGCAGGGCTGGTCGAATGGCCGGTTGTGCTGCTGGGGCGGATTGACGCAGGCTTTTTGGCGCTGCCGCCGGAGGTGCTGCAAACCTCAATGCGCGAACATCAGAAGTTTTTCTCGGTCCGCGCCAAGTCCGGTCGGATTGAAGGCTTTATCACAGTCGCCAATACCGTCACCAAGGATCACGGTGCCACGATCCTTGCGGGCAATCAAAAGGTGCTGTCGGCGCGGCTGTCGGATGCGAAATTCTTTTGGGAGAATGATCTGCGGGTGGTGAAAGCGGTCGGCCTGCAAGGTATGGGCGCGGGGCTGGCTCAGGTAACTTTCCACAATAAACTCGGCTCCCAAGCGGACCGCGTGGCGCGGATTGCGGCCTTGGCTTTTGAAATCGCCCCCTTGGTGAAAGCTGACCACGCACAAGCCAAACTGGCCGCCGAGGTCGCCAAAGCCGATCTGCAATCTGCCATGGTCGGCGAATTTCCCGAATTGCAGGGCCTGATGGGCATGTATTACGCGCGGGCGGCGGGGTTGCCGGATGCTGTGGCGAATGCTGCCCGCGACCACTATTCGCCGCTGGGGCCATCCGACGCGGTGCCAAGCGATCCGGTATCGGTCGCCGTGGCGCTGGCCGACAAGATCGACACGCTGACTGGCTTCTGGGCGATTGATGAGAAACCGACGGGGAGCAAGGATCCGTTTGCGCTAAGGCGCGCGGCGCTGGGGGTGATAAGGTTGGTGTTGGGGAATGGGGTGAGGATCGCTTTGCTCGACGTTATGTCGGTTGCCGTGCGTCAAGCACATAAATCGTCGGCTGACGCTGCCGCTAAAACTCGCCAAGACCTCGCAAAAGATTTCAGAGATAAAACTGGTGCTGCAACTTTAATGCTTGATCCGGGAATTGCTACGGCAGGCCATTCTTACGAAGGACGCGAAGTAGACCCACGATCACTTGACCTTCTCACTTTCCTCCACGACCGCCTCAAAACCTACCTCCGCGATCAGGGCATCCGCCACGATGTCATCGACGCCTGCCTTGCCATGCCAAACAATGACGACCTCACCCTGCTGGTGAAACGCGCCGAGGCGCTGGCGGCGTTCCTGAAAACCGACGATGGCCCGAACCTGCTGCAAGGCTACAAGCGCGCCTCGACCATCCTTGCCCAAGCCGAAGCCAAAGACGGCGTTGAATATTCCTACGGCGCTGACATCCGCTTTGCCGATTGTGACGAAGAACGCGCGCTGTTTGTGGCGCTGGATGCGGCAGAGGCCAAGATCACCCCGGCGATGAAAGCCGAAGATTTTGCCGCCGCCATGGCCGCCATGGCCAGCCTGCGCGCGCCGATTGATGGCTTCTTCACCGCCGTGCAAGTCAACGCCGAGAGTGAAATCCTGCGCCGCAACCGCCTGAACCTGCTGCACCGCATCCGCTCGCTGTGCGGACAAGTGGCGGATCTGACCAAACTCGAAGGCTGACGCGCTTTTTCTGTTCACAAATATCCCGGGGGTGCGGGGGCTGGCCCCCGCTGGTTGGCTACGGGTGCGGCGGTGTGAAACCCCCGCATGTGCCCGCGTAACGCTTGCGTGACAGGTCAAACCCACTATGCTGCGCGCGAACCTGAAAGGTGCCGCAGTGCAGAAACCCGACCAGATCACCGAATTTGCCGAAATCACGCCCGCGGCGGAGATGGCGACGGCAACGCATGGCTGGCGGGCAAAATGCTTGCAGCGCCTTGTGCGGCTTGATCTGCCGGTGCCGCGGACCGTGTCCTTGCCAGCCGCGACTGTGCGGGCCATTGCCGCCGGGCATCCGGTGGACTGCGAGGCGATTCTTGGGCTTTTCGGCTCTGCTCCGCTGATTTCTGTCCGCCCCAGCCCGGAAAACCCCGATTGGGGTGGTCCGGGGTCGATGCTGAACATCGGGCTAAATGCGGCGCGGCACAAAACCTTGTGCGACAGCCACGGGCAGGCGGCGGGAGATGCGCTTTATCTGCGGTTTGTGCACAGCTATGCCACCCATGTGGCGCGGCTGGAACTGGACCTGCACGAGGGCAAGAATGGTGGTGCGCTGACTGCGGCGCTGCAAAGCTATGCGCGTGAGATGGACGAAGCCTTCCCGGAAGATCCGGCCAAACAGCTTGCCGAAGTGCTGCGGTCAATGGCCCGCGCGTGGGAAGGCACCTCGGCCCGTCTGCTGCGCCAGGCCAAGGGTGCGCCGGAAGGGGCGGGGCTGGGGCTGGTCGTGCAGGAGATGGCGCAAGGCATCGGGCAGGGCATTTCGGGGTCTGGCGTCATTCAATTTGTTGATCCGGTGACGGGCACTCCCCGCATCATCGGGCGCTATCTGGGCCAAAGCCAGGGCCGCGATGCGCTGAAAACCACGGAAGCGATGTATCTGACCCGCGATCCGCGCGGGCCGTCATTGGAAGACCTGGCACCTGAAATTTTCGCCGATTTGCAGGTGTTTGGCGCGAAATGCCGCCAAAAGCTGCGCGAGGAAATGCAGGTTGAATTCACCGTTGATGGTGGCAAGCTGGCAGTGCTGGACGCGGGCAAGGTGGCGCGGTCGTCGCGCGCGGGGCTGCGCATTGCGGTGGCCTTGGCCGATGACGGCGTGATCACGCGGTCCGAGGCTATTTTGCGCGTTGAACCGCGCGCTTTGACGGAGCTTTTGCACCCTCAAGTGGACCCTCGCGGTGCGCGCGATGTGATTGTGCGCGGGATTGCGGCCAGTCCGGGTGGGGCGACGGGGCGGATCGTGTTTTCTTCCGCAGCCGCTCAGGCCAGTGCCGCGCGCGGGGAGCCTTGTATCCTCGTGCGCCGGGAAACCGCCCCCGAAGACATTCGCGGCATGCATTCGGCCGCAGGCGTGTTGACCGAACGCGGCGGCATGACCAGCCATGCGGCGGTGATCGCGCGGGGGTTAGGTTTGCCCTGCGTCGTTGGCGCATCCGACATGCGGATTGACAGCCGCGAGCGCCGTTTGGTGACCAAAGATGGCCGGGTGTTTTCTGAAGGCGATATCATCACAGTCGATGGCAGGGCGGGCGAGGCGCTGGTGGGGGCCACCGAAATGTTGCCCCCGGCATTGGATGATCATTTCCGCAAACTGCTGTCCTGGGCGGATGACGTGCGCGATATTGGCGTGCGCGCCAATGCCGACACCCCCGCCGATGCGCAAACCGCGCGCAATTTTGCGGCCCAGGGCATTGGCCTGTGCCGGACCGAACACATGTTCTTTGAAGAAGATCGTCTGGTCGCCATGCGTGAGATGATCTTTGCCGATACGCCAAAGGACCGGGCTGCATCATTGGTGCGTTTGTTGCCGATGCAACGCGATGATTTTGTTCAGTTGTTTGAGATCATGCAGGGCCTGCCCGTGTGTATTCGCCTGTTTGATCCACCCTTGCACGAATTCCTGCCGCATTCGCGCGAAGGTTTGCGGGAACTGGCCGAAGCGCTGGACAGGCCCTTGTCCGAGGTCACCCGGCGGGCCGAAGCGCTGACCGAAGTAAACCCGATGCTGGGGATGCGCGGGGTTCGCCTTGGTGTGGTGCTGCCCGAAATCTACGACATGCAGGCGCAGGCGATTTTCGAGGCGACGGTTGAAATTGCGCGGCGGGGTGACCCTGTGGTGCCCGAGATCATGATCCCGCTGGTGTCAGCCAAGCGCGAGGTTGAACTGGTAAAGACCCGGATTGATGCAGTGGCGGCATCAGTCCGCACCAAGACGGGGGTAAGTTTCGAATATCGTTTGGGCGTGATGGTGGAAACCCCGCGTGCAGCACTGCGGGCAGGGGAAATCGCGCAACACGCGACGTTCCTGTCATTTGGCACCAATGATCTGACGCAGATGACTTACGGCCTGAGCCGCGATGATGCCGGACGTTTCATGAATACCTATGTCCAGCAGGGCGTTTTTGCCGAGGATCCGTTTCACATTCTGGATGTCGATGGCGTGGGGGAGTTGCTGCATATCGGGGCCGACCGGGGGCGCAAAACCCGGCCTGATTTGACCTTGTCTATTTGCGGTGAACATGGTGGCAACCCCGAATCAATAGCCTTTTGCAGGCGGGCAGGCTTTGATTATGTTTCGTGTTCACCCTACCGCGTGCCCTTGGCTCGGCTTGCGGCGGCACATCTGGCGCTGACTGACCCCATGGTTGATTAGTGTTTACTTACAACTACTTGCTGACGTTTATTCATGTTTAACATTAATTAATGGGCGGGAAACCGCCGAAAATTGTCTATTTTATGTGTTAAATATGTCACTAGGGTGGACGCCTCGGGCGATGCCATCTAACCCCCGGTTTTGCTGATCAGAGGCTTTGCTTCGGTCAGCTTTGTGAAACAACCGGGACGGATCGAATATGAACTTGCGACAAATCTGGGCAAGCGCCGCAGTGGCGCTTTTGACCCTGAGCGGAGCGGGTTTCGCCGAAGTAACGGTGAGCCAATCCAATGATCCGACGGCCAATCTTGCCGGGGCCATCTCGGCCATGCTGGGGGCCGAGCATAAAACAGTCGCCGCCTTGCCTGACACACAGCTGGCAAGTCTGGCGGCGGGGCCGGACGTGCGGGCGCGCAAGGGCAAGACGGCGGATTTGGTTTTGCTGCGCTATGATGCGGCTTGGCTGGCCACTCAGCCCGCGCCAAAGGGCGATGCCGAATGGCAGTGTCTGACCCAAGCATTGTATTTCGAGGCGCGCGGCGAAAGCCTGAAGGGGCAATTTGCTGTGGCCGAAGTCATCTTGAACCGCAAAGACAGCCCGCGGTTTCCGGGTTCGGTGTGCGGTGTGGTCAATCAGGCGGGTGGCGGCGGCTGCCAGTTTTCCTATGTCTGTGATGGCCGCCGTGACGTGATGCGCGAACGCGGCGCTGTTGACCTTGCGGGCCGTATTGCCCGCGTCATGCTGGACGGCGCACCGCGGGCCTTGACCGAAGGTGCGACGTATTTCCATTCCAAAGGTGTTCGGCCCGGCTGGGCGCACCGGTTTCCGCGCACTGCCGCGATTGGCGCGCATATGTTTTATCGCCAGCCTTAAATATGTCGGCAGGGTTGCCTTGCCTGCCGCGATTATGCAAACCGGGCGGCGCGATTGTTGGTATGGCTGCTGACAGATCGCGGCAAACAGGGCTGACCATGACCAATGATATCCGCCTGGCCTTTGCCCATCCACAAGAACGCGCAGAGGCGTCTGCCAGTGCGGAGGCGCGCGACCGGATCAGTCTGCGCAACCATGTGGTCGAGGTGGATATCGGCGCGTTTCAGCAAGAGCGCGGGCATAGGCAGCGCGTCCAATTCAACGTGGTGGTGGAAGTGCGGCCCAATGTCGTGCCGCTGGGGGATGATGTGGACCGCATCTTATCCTATGACCGCATCACCGACGCGATTGCGACCGAACTTGCGGCAGAGCGTCTTAACCTGTTGGAAACGCTGGCAGAACGGGTGGCAGAACGGATACTGTCGGAACCGCAAGCGATGCGCGTCTTTGTGCGGATCGAAAAGCTGGACGTCGGGCCCTATGCCCTTGGCGTAGAGATCGTGCGCAGCCGGGCTGAGGCCGGATTACGCGACATTGGCGCGGACGGCGTGGAAAACGCGCTGCATCCGTTGGTGGTGTATCTGGATAACGCGGCGATTGCGGCGCCTGATCTGGGCGCGCGGCTTGACCAATGGCAGGCAACGGGTCTGCCGGTGATCCTGACGGTGGGGCCGCTGGATTTGGTCTTGCCACAAACCGGGCACAAACCGACGCAGCGGCGCATTGATTTGCTGGGGATCGAACAGAACGCCTGGGTTCTGGCAGCGCGTGACCCGCGCTGTGTGGTGGTGGAAACCCGGACGGAAATTGATTGGGCGATGAAACATGGCCGGATGATTGTCTGGGCACCGTCAAAGCTGGTGCTGGACGCGGTTGATGGGCCGGGTCCGCGCAATGCGGTGGGCTTGGCGCTGTGGTTGGCCGAGACGGTTGCAGCGACGCAAGTGATCGTGTTGGGCGATGGGACACTTCCGGCGGGGTGCCGCGTGCCTGTGGTGCGGGGCTGATGCGGCGGGGCTTGCCAAAAGCCGGGGATCCGGCCTAATTCCATGGCCATGATCTATGTCCGACCGATTGCCATGACCGACGCTGCGCGTCCTGCAGGTGCTTTGACGCTTGCAGGGGGGTGGTGTTGGTTCGACCGGGTTGAGATTTTGGAACGCGGGCGCCGCCCAAAGCCGGGTGATCTGGCTGACCTGACGGATGCGCAGCGCCGCGCGCTGTCTGCGCCGCGGGCCGACTTTGGCGGGCTTGGCATGGACCTGCCGCGCATCATGGGCATTTTGAACGTGACGCCAGACAGCTTTTCGGATGGCGGGCAGTTTTTGGCGAAAGACGCGGCTTTGGCTCAGGCGCGGGGCATGGTTGGCGCGGCAGATATTCTGGATATCGGCGGCGAAAGCACCCGGCCCGGTGCAGTGGATGTGGCGAATGCGGATGAGGTGGCGCGCGTTGTTCCGGTGATTGCGGGATTGCGGGCGGCGGGGGTTCGCACCGCGATTTCGATTGATACCCGCAAGGCGGATGTGGCGGCGGCGGCCTTGGCTGCGGGGGCGGGTATCGTCAACGATGTGGCGGCGTTGCGCTTTGATCCCGGAATGGCGGCTGTGGTGGCGCAAAGCGGCGTGCCGGTGATCTTGATGCATGCGCAAGGCGCGCCGTCTGATATGCAAAACGATCCGCGCTACAGCGATGTGGCGTTGGATGTGTATGATTTTCTGGCAGACCGGATTGGATATGCGGTGGCAGCAGGCATTGCGCGCGACCGGATGGTGATTGATCCCGGAATCGGCTTTGGCAAAACGCAGGCGCATAATCTGGCGTTGATCCGGCAGTTATCGCTGTTTCACGGGCTGGGATGCCCGATATTGATGGGCGCATCGCGCAAGCGGTTTATCGGCACGATTTCCGGGGCGGATGATCCGCAGGCGCGGCTGCCCGGATCGCTTGCCGTGGCGCTGGCTTGCGTGGCACAAGGGGCGCAGATTTTACGGGTGCATGATGTGGTTGAAACGCGGGCAGCGCTGGCGCTGTGGCGTGCAGTAAATTTTGGAGATGTGGCATGATGCGAAAGTTATTTGGCACTGACGGCGTGCGCGGGCTGGCGAATACCTATCCGATGACCGCGGATATGGCGCTGCGTCTGGGGGCAGCGGCGGGGCGGTATTTCCGGCGGGACGGATCTTCGGCGCACCGCGTGGTGATTGGCAAAGATACGCGGCTGTCGGGCTATATGCTGGAAAACGCATTGACGGCGGGGTTGACCAGCACTGGCATGAACGTGCTGTTGCTGGGGCCTATTCCGACACCAGCGGTGGGGTTTCTGACCCGGTCATTGCGGGCTGATCTGGGCGTGATGATATCGGCCAGCCACAATCCGCATCATGACAATGGCATCAAGTTTTTCGGGCCGGATGGCTTTAAGCTTTCCGATGAGGCGGAGGCCGAGATTGAAGCGATGCTGGCGGGTGAAATTCTGCTGGCGCAGCCTGAAAACATCGGCCGGGCCAAGCGGATTGACGATGCTTTGGGGCGGTACGGCGAATATGCCAAGACGACCTTTCCGCAGGGATTGCGGCTGGACGGGCTGAAGGTGGTGATAGATTGCGCCAACGGGGCCGCCTATAAATCTGCGCCGCAGGTGCTGTGGGAACTGGGGGCGGAAGTGTTCCCGGTCGGGGTGACGCCAAATGGCAAAAATATCAATGATCGCTGTGGATCGACCCATACCGAAACCGCGGCAGCGGCCGTGGTGGCGCATGGCGCGCATGTGGGGATTTGTCTGGACGGGGATGCCGACCGGGTGATGATTTTGGATCAGCACGGCAAGGTGGCCGATGGTGATCAGATCATGGCGATGATGGCGGCGCGTTGGGCAGAGGAAGGACGGTTGCGGGGCGGGGCGCTGGTTGCGACCGTGATGTCGAACCTTGGGCTGGAGCGGTTCTTGGAAGGCCGGGGGCTGCGGTTGGAACGCACGGCGGTGGGTGACCGCTATGTGGTGGAACGGATGCGGGCGGGGGGGTTCAATCTGGGCGGCGAGCAATCGGGGCATATCGTGATGACCGATTATGCGACCACGGGGGATGGACTGATTGCGGGGGTGCAGTTTTTGGCGGAAATGGCGCGCACCGGGAAAGCGGCGTCAGACTTGACGCGGAGTTTTGAGACGGTGCCGCAGATGTTGAAAAACGTCCGCTATGGTGCGGGTTCGGCCCCGTTGGAGGCAGCGTCAGTGAGGGCGACTATCGCGGCGGCTGAGGTTCGGCTGGCGGGCAAGGGGCGGCTATTGATCCG
>JAYSPY010000039.1:0-5785 GCA_043721855.1 Pseudorhodobacter sp. | reverse complement strand
CAAACCGTCTCGGCGCAGGCCGGGATCATTCACACCGAGGCGATACGTCTGACGCGGTTGCTGGATGATTTGCTGAACCTGAGCGTGTTGGAAAACGGGTCGGTGCAACTTGATCTGGGGATGGCCAATCTGGCGGGCATGTTGGACCGCGCTCTGGCTGCGGCGGGGGGAGGGCGCGGGGTGGTGATCATGCGCAATAGCGTGGCGGAAGACGTGTTTTTGCGCACCGATGCGGATAGGCTGGTGCAGGTGTTCATCAACCTGATATCCAATGCGCGCAAGTATTGTGATGCGCCAGAGCCTGAGTTGCGCATCGTCGTGCGCCAAAAGCGCGGGCGGGTGATGATCGATTTTATCGACAATGGCACGGCGTTGCCAAAGGCCGTGCACGGCATGATTTTTGAAAAATTTGCCCGGTTGACCGACCCGCTGCGGGCGGGTGGTGCGGGGCTTGGGCTGGCGATTTGCCGCGAGGTGATGGCAAATTTGGGGGGCAGTATCGGCTATCTGCCGGGGCAGGGCGGGCCGGCGTTCCGGGTGATGGTGCCACTGCATCTGGGGCAAGATACCCTGCGCGGTTAACGGATTTGTAAGGGCTTTGCGGCAAGGCTGACGAGATATGTATTACAGCAAGGGTGACGTGTGGCCAGTTTGGATGATCAGACCATTTTGCGCCGCAAGGTGGCGCTTGCTGGCGCTGTGGTCGCACCGTTGGCACCGGGGGTGGATCGGTGTTGGCGCGTGGTGTTGGCGCGTGCGGCGCGGGATGCCATGGCATTGGGGCTGGAAGTGTCGCGTCTTGACCAACTGCGCGTGTCGCTGACCGAATTGTTGGATATGCCTGTTGCCCATAGCCTGATTGCCGTGCTGGACGGGCCACAAGACGGTTTGGGATTGATGATCATCTCGCCGCCGGTATTGGCAGCGATGACGGAAATGCAAACAATCGGCAGGGTGGGCGCACAGCTGCCTGCGCCGCGCAAACCGACCCGGACCGATGCTGCCATGGTGGCGGGATTTATCGACACTGCGATGGCCGGGCTTGAGGTGGCCTTGGCGGATGAGCCGGATCTGGTTTGGGCAGGAGGCTTTCGCTATGCGTCTTTTCTGGATGACCCGCGCCCTTTGGGGTTGCTGTTGGAAGATGTGGCCTACCGCGTTCAAACGGCAGAGGTGACATTGGAAAATGGCATGCGGGCCGGTCATATTTTGCTGGCACTGCCCGCCGATGGACGTGGCGCGCGACCGCGCGCGACCATGATGACGGACCCGGTTGAGGTGGTAGAACGGCGCTTTACCGCCGATCTGACGGATCAGGTGCATGCGTCAAGCTGCGTCTTGCAAGCCACGTTGTGCAAGATGGCGCTTCCCCTGGCTGAGGTGATGGCGTTTCAAGTAGGTGATGTGCTGCCAATGTCGTTGGCAACGGTGGACCAGATCATGTTTGAGGGGCTGAATGGCCAACATATTGCTGAGGGCAGGCTGGGCCAAAACCGGGGCATGCGCGCAGTGCGGCTGACACCGCCCGTGTCGATGGCAATGCCAGACCAGATCGCACAGGGTGCCATCAATGATATGCAGCAGGTCGCGGCGGAGTAAGGGGGGCTTGCACGGCGTTGATGATGCGCGGGGGCCATGCGGGCTGGGCGGAGCCACGCGGGGCTGCGCCAGATACAGCGCGAACCTGAGGCGGTTAAAAAGACGGGTTGCGGTGGCCTAGCGTTGAGCAAGCATATCAATCTGGCCGCGCAGGCCTTCAAGCTGGTAGCCAAACCGTGCCGGCAGGCCAATCAGATCATCGGTGGGCATTTTGCCGGCATTGGACAGCGCCCAAACCACCGACGACCGATTGCCCGATGCGCAATAGGCAAATACCGGGCCGTTTGATGCCGAAATTGCCGCACCTTGCTGTGCCACATTCGCGTCGGTCATGGCCCCGCCGATAACCGCGTTTCGCACATAAGTCAGGCCAAGTGCCTGCGCCGCCGCCTGCATCGCCACGTGCTGCAGGTGGGGCGGGATTTCACCATCGGGACGGTTGTTGATGATGGTGGTATAGCCTGCGGCCTTGATGGCGGCCAGATCTTCCAATACGATCTGCGGCGAGACGGCATAAGTCGGCGTGATGGCACGAATATCCATGGGGGCTCCTGAACTGGTAGGGGGGGCTAGGCTGCGGCGAAGGGTCGGTGCCATCAGCATACCCGCCAGCATCGCCAATAGAAAGACCATCCCGCCCCAGCCGCCAAAGCCAAGCGATGCAATTGCCGGGCCGGGACAAAGTCCCGCCAAAGCCCAGCCCGCGCCAAACAGCACGGAGCCTGCGATCAGGCTGCGGTCCATCCCCGGATTTGGCGGCGCGGGGAATGGCGTGCCAAGCACCGAAGTTCGGCGGCGGGCGACAACGCGCCACGCGATAGCCATCGGCAAGATTGCACCGCCAAGAACGAAGGCAAGGGTCGGATCCCACGCGCCGAAGATATCCAGCCAGCCCTGCACCTTGGTGGTGTCGGTCATGCCTGATATCAGCAGACCTGAACCAAAAATACTGCCGGAGAGCAGCGCGAAAAGGCCACGCATCAGATGATCCCCCAAAAATGGCGGGCGGCGGCCATCATGACTGCGCCTGCCAATAAATAGACCAAGGTAGCGGCGATGCCGCGCGGTGACAGCCGCGAGATGCCGCACACGCCATGGCCCGACGTGCAGCCATTGGCGAGCCTCGTGCCGACGCCGACCATCAGGCCCGCCACAATGACCACCGCAAGATTGCTGCTAAGGTTGGTGCGCGCGCCACCCACGGCCCAGGCGGCGATTGCGGGAGTGATCAGGCACCCCGCAAGAAAGCATAGCCTTTCAGTGGCTGTGCCGCGCCCGGTGCCATCCACCAGGCCACCCAAAATGCCGGATGCCCCCATGATACGGCCATTCACCAGCAAATAAAGTGCCGCGGCAGTGCCGATCATCAGCCCGCCCGCCAAGCCCCAGAGCCATTCCGTCGCAATCATCAATAATGTTCCTTTAGGGTAAGTTCAGTGGGTAATTCAGATAAAACTTAGCAAAAAATGTTCGATTATGATAAATTGCCAAGGCAAGTCAGGCTTTCAAAGCTCGTTTATCGGCACTTTGAGATAGGTTTTTCCGTTTGTCGCAGGCGCGGGCATGTGGCCCGCTCGCATGTTGATTTGCAAGGACGGGATGATCAGACGCGGCATGGCAAGACTGGCGTCGCGCGCCTGTCTGAGGGCCACAAAATCTTCCATGCTGCGGCCAGCGCCGATGTGCACATTGCGGCGTTTTTGATCCCCGACGGTGCTTTCCCAAGCAAAGGTTTCGCGGCCCGGTGCTTTGTAATCGTGGCAGACAAAAACGCGGGTGTCATCCGGCAGGGCCAGAATACGCTGCACCGAGGCATACATGGTTGCGGCAGACCCACCCGGAAAATCGCAGCGCGCCGTGCCAAAATCAGGCATGAACAGCGTATCGCCGACAAAGGCCGCATCACCGATAACATAGGTCAGGCAGGCAGGCGTGTGACCGGGCGTGTGCAGCACATCGCCGCGCAACTGGCCGATCTGAAAGCTGTCGCCTTCCGCAAACAGGCGGTCAAATTGCGATCCGTCGCGTTGAAATTCTGATCCCTCGTTGAAGACTTTGCCAAAGGTGGTTTGCACATCGGTAATATGGATGCCGATGCCGATTTTGCCGCCCAGCTGTTCCTGGATATAGGGGGCGGCTGACAGATGGTCAGCATGGACATGGGTTTCAAGGATCCAATGAAGATCAAGCTTTGCCGCACGGATATGCGCGATCACCGCATCGGCGGACAGAGTATCAGTGCGCCCGGACGCATAGTCGAAATCCAGCACCGAATCGACAATCGCGCAGGCGCTGCCAGTGGGATCTGCCAGAAGGTAGGTCACGGTGTTCGTCGCCTCATCAAAAAAGGCGGTGACGTCGGGTTTCATGATTGATTGATCCTGACGGTTGCTGATGATCAAAATATAGCGTGCAAAGGCGTGCTGTTCAATCGGGGTGCTTCTTGCCAATGGCAATGGAATTGCTGCTATGGTGCAGGCCAGAGGAGACCCGCGATGGACGACACGGATCAGGGGCCAGTGCAGCAAGCCATGATGGGCCGCGTCCTGGTGTTGACGCTGTGCAACCCGCCGGTCAATGCGCTTGGGGTGGCCGTGCGGGCCGGGATTGCGGCCGGGTTGGACCGGGCGGCGCGCGACGCGGATATTGCAGGCGTGGTGATCCGGGGTGAGGGGCGCTGTTTTTCGGCGGGGGCGGATATCCGCGAATTTGGCCACCCCGCGCGCGCGCCCTTGTTGCCAGACTTGTGCCGCAAGATTGACGGGTTTGCCAAGCCTGTCGTGGCGGCGATGCACGGCGTGGCGTTGGGCGGCGGGTTGGAACTGGGGCTGGCCGCGCACGTCCGGGTGGGGGTGACCGGGCTTAAGCTGGGTCTGCCGGAGGTGACTTTGGGGCTGTTGCCGGGCGCGGGGGGCACGCAGCGCTTGCCAAGGTTGATCGGGGCAGAGGCCGCGTTGAAACTGATGTTAAGCGGGCAGCCGATGACCGCAGATGAAGCGCTGGAGATGGGCGTGCTGGATGCGGTGGTGCCAGATACACAGGCCGTTTTGGCAACTGCGCTGGCGCTGGCGGCGGCCCCGCTGGAAGCGCGGCCAAACGGATTGCGCGATCCGGTTCGGTATGCGGCGGCTGTGCTGTCGGCGCGGCGCGAGGCGGCAAAATCTGGCAGTGTGGCACAAGCGCGGATTGTCGATTGCGTCGAGGCCGCGTTGCTGTTGCCTCTGGATCAGGGTCTGACGTTCGAGCGTGCGGCATTCGAAGATTTGCGCGCATCGCCCGAAGCGGCGGCTTTGCGGTATCTGTTTTTGGCAGAACGCCGTGCGGATCACCCCCCTGCCGGTTATGATGCGGCGCGGGCTGTGCCAGTGACGCATCTGGGCATCTGGGGGGCCGGGGCGGCGGCAGTGGATCTGACCCAGGCGGCGCTGCGGGCCGGTTTGCAGGTAACGCTGTGTGACCCAAGCAAGGAAGCGCTGGTTGCGGCGCTGGAAGCCATTGGTCTGGCACAAGAGGCGGCAGTGTCCGCCGGGCGACTGACCGTTGCGGCGCGCGATGCTGATTGGGCGCGGCTGATCCCGGCAGTGGACCCAATGGGGCTTGCGGGGGTTCAGGCGGTAATCCTGACGGATGCAGAGCGGCCCTTGGCGGTGGATTTTGCGCGCGGCTTATCTGCCGATATCGCGGTTTTGGTGGCGGGCGGCGTGCCGGGCGGGGCCGGACCGGACGTGATGGGTGCTGTGTTTGCCCCGCAAAACCTTGCTGAAGTGTCGATCCTTGACGGAATGTCGCCCGGCACGGTTGCAACCGGCCTGGGGGTGTTGCGCAGACTGGGTTTGCGCCCGGTCAGGGTGGCGCGGCAGGGGCGGGGGCCGGGTGTTGGCGCGCGGGTGCTTGCGGCGGGGCGGCGGGCGGCGCAGGTGATGGTTGCCGCAGGTGTGCCCTTGGCGCAGCTGACCCGGGCGGTGGCACCATTTTTGCGCCTGCCTGCGGATATGCAGGATGGCCAAGGCGCCTTGATGGCCATTCGGGATGCCGCGATTGCAGACCGCGTTTTGGCCGCGATGGCCAATGAGGGGGCGCGGCAGGTGTCTGAAGGGGCGGCACTTTGTCCAAGCGATATTGACGTGATCTTGGTGGGTGGATTCGGATTTCCGCGCACGATGGGCGGGCCCATGCACATGGCCGA
>JAYSPY010000038.1:0-2129 GCA_043721855.1 Pseudorhodobacter sp. | reverse complement strand
AGCAGGAGTGCGATCTTCTGCAAAAGGCGAACGGTGGTGCTGGCCCGCCCGGACGCTACGATTGGGATGCCTTCTATCTGGCGGTGATCGAGCGGGTGCGTGAACATGGCCTGCCGGAAACCCAAGGCGCGTTCGTGGCGGCCGAGATGCAGGAATGGTTTGTCGCAAGGACCGAGGATGGACCGGTTCCCGATCAAAGCACCATTCGCCGCAGGATCGGCCCAATCTGGGCCAAGCTGCGGCAAGCGTGATCGACACCGTGCCTTCAGGCAGCATCGTCCTTCCCCACCAATGAAGGCATCGGCAACGGCATTAACCCCGGCGCGCAGTGGCGAGTCGATGAGGTGGGCATAGAGCTGGGTGGTCTTGGCTTGTGACTGGCCCAGCAGCTTGCCAATCATCTCAAGCGACGATCCACCACTGACCAGCAGTGATGCGAAGGTGTGCCGTAGGTCGTGAATTCGAAAGCCGGGCAGGTCCGCCTTTGCCCGGATGCCATCCCAAAACCGCGAAACTTCCTGCACGGGCTTGCCATCGACATTGCCGGGGAAAAGCCATGGGCAACCCTTCGGCACAATCAGTTGGCGGTGGCGCACCACTGCGATCACGTCGGCTGAAACGGGAAGGCGGTGGGTTTTGCGCTGTTTTGTCGTGGTCGCGGGCTTAGACCAGCTTTGCAGTTCGAGGTTGAACTGTTCAAACCGCGCCGAGCGGACCTCGCCCAGCCGCGCGCCCGTCAGGAAGCACATGCGGAGATGGTGGCCGCACGCTGGTCTTCCGCCATCGCCAGCGTGTCCGCCAGCCGCCCGATTTCCTCGACGGTCAGAAAGCGTTCGCGTTCATTTTCAACCCGCGATAAAAGCCGGAGGCCGGATTGTTGGTGCGCATCTTCCATGCAATCGCCAGCGTGAACATCTTGCGGATGATTTCGCCGACGCGATTGGCGCGCACGGGGGCGGTTTGGTGCCCTGCCAAAGGTGTCCGCCTGATGGCTGGTTTTACCTTCTTTGATGGGCGTGGACGACCTTCGGCAATATAGGCCAGCAGGCGCTCGACGACGGATGAAATGATCTCGGTGACAAGCCGCTGTTCCCAATGAGGTTGCACCAGCCATCGCATGACAGAAATCTGATCCAACCCGCCCAGTTTGGACAGCCTTGGCACGTGTTCCGCAATGTAGCGGTCGATCAGATCGACGATCCGCGGGGCGACGAATGCGACCTCGCGCTCGGCCAAGGGGTCTTCCCCGGCATCAATTTCGCGCCGGAGGGCCTTGGCCCGTTCGCGGGCCGCTGTAACGGTCCATTCCGGCCACCGCCCGATGGTATAGCGGCGCTGGCGTCCGTTCCTGCGATAGTCGAGGGTGAAAACCCTGCCCCCGGTCGGGCGGATGCGAACCGCAAATCCCCGAACCTCTTCATCAAAGATCTGCAAAGACTCTTTGCCAGCCTCTGCCGCCTTGATCAGCTTTTCCGTCAGTCTTTCGCGCTTGGCAATTCAATTTCTATATGCGAATCAATGTGATACATGCGTGCTTTCGTTCCATAAGCAACTTAAGCTTTCGGGGATTGGGGCGCATAGGCGCGACCCGGCGCGACCATTGCCGCCACTATGCCGGTCAACACTGGTCAACGTCTGGTCAACCCGCGTATGCAGGATTGCGCGGATTTGAGTGGTTGGCAGCGGACCCATGCGGAGTGGAGGGCAAAGTATCTGCCCGCAAGTTCAAAGGGTTATCGCGTAAGTTATTGAAAACGCTATATCTCAACTTTAGAGTGCGTGGAGGCTCATAACCTGAAGGTCACAGGTTCAAATCCTGTCCCCGCAACCAAATCTAACAACGATATCAAATAGATAGAACCCGACCTAAACAGTCGGGTTTTCCTATTTGAAATCCTTGTCAACACCTGGTCAACGTTTGACGAGTCCCCCCTGAAAAGGCCGTGGAAACTCGCTTTTCCGTCGCCAGCTTACCCACCGTTGAAACTCTCGCTTCAAGCTGATATATGACTAAGTCATACCATGGAGGCGCAGATGACCGTCAAAACCACCCTCAGCTTTACCGACCGCCATCACCACTTCCTCTCGGAAAAGGTCGGGCAGGGCGTGTTTGCGACCCAGAGCGCTGC
>JAYSPY010000037.1:0-49243 GCA_043721855.1 Pseudorhodobacter sp. | reverse complement strand
GCACAAATCACGCGGCCTTTGCCCACTTGGGCCCGGATTTTGGCGATGGCCTCGGCCCGGTAAGCGCCCATGGTCCAATCACCTTTGAAGCCGGCCATGCGGACGAAGTTTTCGTAAAGTTTGGCGCCCTTTGGGGTGTGGTGCACCTCGGGGTGGAACTGCACGGCGTAGAAATGGCGCGCGGGATCGGCGGTGATGGCGAAAGGGGCATTGGGCGAGGTGCCGCAGACTTGGAAACCGGGGGCGATTTCGGAAACATGGTCACCATGGCTCATCCAGACCTGTTCGCGGTCTGTCGCAAACCAGCCATCCAGCAGCCGGGATTTTTCGGCTGTGGGGGTGACGAAAGCACGGCCGAATTCGGCGGTGCCGTGGCCGCGCTCCACCCGGCCGCCCAAGCAATGCATCATCACCTGTTGGCCATAACAGATGCCCAGAAGTGGCAGGCCAAGGGTGAACAGGGATTGCGGAGGCATCGGTGCGCCATCGGCGAATACAGACGCAGGGCCACCCGACAGGATCACCGCGCGTGGGCCGAAATCCGCCAAAAACGCGTCTGTGACTTTGTTGAAGGGATGGATTTCGCAGTAGACGTTGAGCTCGCGCAGGCGGCGCGCGATCAGCTGAGTCACCTGGCTGCCGAAGTCGATGATAAGAAGGCGGTCATGTTGGGTCATGCGGCATGGCAATAGGCAAAACGCGCTTCAAGGGCAAGGGCCGGGCGTGGGGGGGCGGGCGGAGTTCGAGTATTTGAGCGAAAAGGAAATCCGGTGTCGCATCCGGGCCTGGTCGATGTCGGTTTTGGCGGGTTTGCGGCGCATTCGGGGGGCGGTTTTCAGACTGTTGGCTGCATATGTGGGCAAACACATTCGGAGGCTATGATGAACGAAATATCAGGGCGCAGGGTGCGCGGCGGCGGCGGTGTGGCGCGCAGGGCAGAGCGGACGGCAGTGAGTTTTGAGACGGCGCGGTTCATTTCGCGCAATATCCCGAATTTCGAGATTTTGAACGAAGAGGCGTTGGCCATTATCGAATGGAATGCGGACACGGTTCTGGAAGAGATCGGCGTTAATTTCCTTGAAAATGAGCCTGCCTTGGCGCTGTGGCGCGCGGCCGGGGCAGATGTGCGCGGCGAGCGGGTGCATATCCCGCGCGGCCTTGCGCGCAGGTTGTGTGGCACAGCACCGTCATCCTTTGTGCAACACGCGCGCAACGCGGAACGGAATGTGAATATTGGCGGGCGCGATATGGTCTTGGCCCCGGTGTATGGCCCGCCCTTTGTGCGGGATCATGCGGGCGGGCGGCGCTATGCGACGATTGCCGATTTCCAGAATTTCGTAAAACTTGGCTATATGTCGAAATGGTTGCACCATTCGGGCGGCACGGTGTGCGAGCCTACGGACGTGCCAGTGAACAAGCGCCATCTGGATATGGTGCTGGCGCATATGGTGCTGTCGGACAAGCCCTATATGGGGTCGGTGACCGAGCCATCGCGCGCTGAGGATTCGGTGGCGATGTCGAAGATCCTGTTCGGCGATGCCTTTGTTGATGACAATGTGGTGATGACCAGCCTGATCAATATCAACAGCCCGCTGACATTTGATTCGATCATGATGGGGGCGTTGGAAGTATATGCGCGCGCCGGGCAGGCGACCATCATCAGCCCGTTTATCGTCGGCGGTGCCATGGCGCCGGTGACGGTGGCGGGCACCTTGACGCAGGTCTTGGCGGAAGTGTTGGCGGGCGTGGCCTACAGCCAGTTGGTGCGCCCCGGTGCGCCGGTGATTTTCGGCGCGTTCGTCACCTCGATCGATATGAACAGCGGTGCTCCGACCTTTGGCACACCGGAGGCCGCGCATATCACTTACGGTGCGGGGCAATTGGCGCGGCGGATGAACCTGCCGTACCGGTCTGGGGGTGCGTTTTGTGGATCGAAACTGCCCGACGCACAGGCGGCGTATGAGACGGCGAACAGCCTGAACATGGCGCTGCTGGCGGGGGTGAATTTCATGCTGCACTCCTGCGGTTGGCTGGAAGGCGGTTTGGTCAGTTCTTACGAGAAATTCGTGATGGACGCAGACCAGCTTGGCACGCTGCACCATCTGGCCCGCGGCGTGATGATGGACACCAACGGGCAGGCGATGGACGCTTTGCGCGAAGTGGGGCCGGGGGGGCATTTTCTGGGATGCGAACACACGCAGGCCAATTTCAAGACGGCGTTCTGGCGGTCGGATCTGTTTGATTACAAACCGTTCGAGACATGGGCCGAAGAAGGTGCACGCGACACCGAAACGCTGGCGGCCGAACGGGTGGCAAAGATGCTGGGCGATTACCAAAGGCCCGATCTGGATATCGCGGTATCAGACGCGCTGCATGACTATGTGGCAAAACGGAAATCGGAAATGTCGGACGCGTTCATCTGATTTGATTCGTGGTTGAAAAATTGCCCGCGCAATCCCCTGCGCGGGCCGCGTCTTTATGCTTGCAATACGCGCGGCAACAGCCGTGCTTCCGCGATCAGCGCGATCAGCGCGATCAGCACCTCGATATGACGCGAGACGGAATAGGCGGCGTCACCTGCGCGGCGGGTTTCTTCCATGATTTCCTCGGCCGAGATCAGCTGGGGAATGGCCGCCTCGGGTGTGGCGCGATTGGATGCGTTGATCAGGCGGCGCAGATCGCGTTCGCGCTTGTAATCGGCCACGCCAAAGCGCGCGGCGCGGATCAAAAGCCGGGGACGGCGCAGGTCGGCAAGCAGGGTTCGGAAATCGGTCATCAAAGCCTCCAGTAGATGCACAACGCCAACTTGCCCTACCTTGACCGGCTGTTGCGCAACTATAGGTTGCAGCGCGCGGCGCTTTTCCGTTTGTTTAGAGTTTGGTTACCATTATGAAGCTACGACCCAAAATTAACTGACCAGTAACCAATACCACCCATGATTGAAAGTTTCCTACGGGGAGGCGGCCAATCGCTCGGTGGCCGGACAAAACATGAAAAGCCCAGAGCTGACCGACGACTTTACGTTACCGTCATGGCTTCCCAGCGCTGTGCGGCTGTATCTTGACCATACCGAGGATGGCCAATCCTTGCGCGCCCTTGCACGCCGCGAGGGCTGCCATGCCTCGACTGTGATGCGTCATGTGCGGCGATATGAAAATCGCCGCGATGATCCGTTGATGGATGCAGCGCTTGCGGCACTTGGGCGGGGTCAGCCGCGTGAGACGATAAATCCAGATAATAAGGATAAAGACCCGATGACCCTTCCGCTACGCACCGATGCGCTTGTGATGGATGATGCCACTTTGGCGCGCGAAGGACGCAGGATTTTGCGCCGGTTAATGGAACCGGGCGCGGTTCTGGCAATTGCGCCGGACATGGAAAAGGCCGTGGTGATGCGCGAATTTGCAGATGGCCGTGCGGCGCGCACCGGGGTGGTGGAACGGCTGGTGGCACAGGCGTTTGTGCTGAAGGACTGGATCGCTTGCCGCAAACCGGGGCGGGTGGCAACCTATGAAATCACCTCGGCGGGTCGGGCCGCACTGAAGCGCATGAACGACGAAGATGACCGCGCCAACAACCACGAACGGGGGGGCGGTATGGCGGAAAGTGCCACACCCTTTGCCGATCAGCACCGCAGTTGGGATGAACGGGTTGTGCCGGGTGACGATGGCCCGCGCCGGGTGCGCTATAACGTGGCGGAAAGTCCGGTTGCCGTGTTGGGGCGCAGGCGTGACAAGGATGGGAAGCTGTTTCTGGAGGCAGAACTGGTCGTGGCCGCGGAACGCCTGCGAGAGGATTTCGAGCTGGCACAGATGGGCCCGCGCGTGGCGCAAAATTGGGACAGGTTCTTGACTGGTGGCGACCGTGGTGGCTTTCGCGGCGATGCGGGTGGGGCCGAAGGGCCAAAGGCCGCGCGTGACAGGGTGGCAGTGGCGTTGCGCGACTTGGGTCCGGGCCTTGGCGATATGGTGCTGCGGTGCTGTTGCTATCTGGAAGGGCTGGAGGTGGCCGAAAAACGAATGGGATGGTCGGCGCGGTCTGGTAAAATTGTGCTGCGCATCGCCTTGCAGCGGCTGCGCAGGCATTATGACGAGGCATACGGGCGGTCAGGGCCGTTGATCGGGTAGCCCGCGACATTGTTGCAGGGCGGGCCAGCGGGGCGAATTGATTTTGCAGCGTTGCGTTCACGGTGTTGCGCGCCTAAGTTAAGGACATATATCCGATTTGGGGAAAAAACCGTTGCGCGACCTCAACCTTCCAGATCAACGCCATCCTGAAAAAGCGCATCGCGCCGACAATGCGCAGCCAAAAAAACCCGATTGGATCAGGGTGCGTGCGCCCTCTTCCGAAGGGTACAAGCGCACGCGGGATATCTTGCGCGAACAAAAGCTGGTGACGGTTTGTGAAGAGGCCGGTTGCCCGAACGTTGGCGAATGCTGGAGCCAGGGCCACGCCACCATGATGATCATGGGCGAAATTTGCACGCGGGGCTGCACGTTTTGCAATGTGGCCACGGGCAAGCCATCAACGCTTGACGCGTTCGAGCCGGGGCGGGTGGCGCATGCCGTATCGCAACTAGGGCTGTCGCATGTGGTGATCACAAGCGTTGACCGCGACGATCTGGAAGATGGTGGCGCGGATCATTTTGCGCAGACCATTCGCGCAGTGCGGCACCGCAGCCCTGATACAACGATAGAAATTCTGACGCCGGATTTTCTGAAATGCCCGCCCTCAGCGTTGGAAGCAGTGGTCGAGGCGCGCCCCGATGTGTTCAATCACAATCTGGAAACCGTGCCGGGGCTTTACCCCGAAGTGCGTCCCGGCGCGCGGTATTTCCATTCGTTGCGCCTGCTGCAAAAGGTCAAAGAGCTTGATCCGTCAATGTTCACCAAATCGGGCATCATGGTGGGTCTTGGCGAAGAAGCGCAGGCGGTGCGGCAGGTGATGGACGATATGCGCGCGGCGGATGTGGATTTTCTGACGATTGGTCAGTATTTGCAGCCGACGCCAAAACATCACCGCGTCGACAGGTTCGTGCCACCCGATGAATTCAAGGCCTATGAAAAAGCCGCGTTCGGCAAGGGGTTCTTGATGGTATCGGCAACGCCGCTGACACGGTCATCCTACCATGCGGGGGAAGATTTCGCACAGTTGCGCGCGGCACGTCTGGCAAAGCTGGGGCGGATATAACCTGATGCGCATGACTAAGGCCGCCCGTAGGCGACCTTAGTCTGTTTCATGACAAGAATTCAGAACCGCAATCCAAGCGCAAGATTAACGGCTGTATCAGATGTGCTGGAAAAGCCGTCGGCAACACCCGCTTTGACATACAGGCCCTGGCTGAACGTATAGTCAGCCGCCAATCCAAAAGCGGTGTCCGCGTCCGGGCCCACATCCAGCGCCGTTGCCGTCAATTCCAACTGATCCAATGGCTTGTATTTGGCATAAAGTTCCACCGAACTGTTGTTCTCCAAAAGGGCGTTCTGACCATAAAGCAAACCGGCGGCTACAGGGCCAAACTTCGATTCAACCCCCAGGAAATAACGGGTGTCTGACTGCGTGTCTGACTGCAAATGTTCAATAGCGCCGGTCACTAAAGCGGACCCGAACTGTGTATTCGCGGCAAGGTTAAAGACATCAAGGTTGTCGTAACGATGGTAAGACGCGCCGATATTGGTAGGCCCGAAGGTGCCGTCGTAGCGCAGGCCCAGCGGGATCTCGGCATCATTGAAAAGATAGCTCGTGCTCATGTAGCTGCGTTTGGTCAGGCCGATTTCCCCGATATCGTAAAGGGTATTGCCGCCAAGTGTCGGCACATAGTCAAGAAAAGCATCAACCACACCGCGCGGTGCACCGACCGACACTTTGCCAAATGGCGACTGATAAGACAACGCACCGTATATGGCAGAATAACTGTCGCTGTCGGTGATGGCGGCATCAATGCCAATTTCTGCACCAAAACCGCTGCTGGTGTTGTATCCAAGGGTCGCCTCGGCATAGCCAAGCGTATCATCATCGCCGCCTTGGCTATAATAGCCCAGTTCCGCGAAGCCGTTGGTGTAAAACCCCTCTTGTGCGGATTGTGCGGCCGCTGGCGTGGCCAGCCCTGCACAGAAAAGCACGGGGAATGCTGATAATGCCTTCATTGCTGTGTCCTCAATCTTTGCAGTCTTTTTATTTTGTGTTACCTAAACATAGCATTAACGGACGATCCGCTCAATCCCATTGCGTCGCCTTTAGCGCGCGTTTGGTAAAAATTGATAATTTGGGTGTTCTGTAGCCAACTTATTTGACTGGCAGCACCTGTTTTAAGTAGGCGGCAACGGCCTGTCGGTCACTTTCAGGCAATCGCGCCATGTTTTCCACCACATGTGCCATCAATCCGCCGACCGAATCAAAATCTGGGGTAAAGCCTGTGGTCAGATATTCAACGATTTCAGCCTCGGTCCAGTCAAGATCGCCCGGTGTGATGTTGGGGATGGTGCCTTTGCCAGACGGATTTGGCGCGCCAGACAGCCATTCGCCGCGCTTCAAGCTGCCGATAGGATTGCGCGGGGTGTGACATTCGCCGCAATGTGCCAGCGCCTCGGCAATATAGCGGCCACGGGCAGCGGGGGCTGGCAAATCACCCGCCACCACCCAACCCGTGTTCACAAACAGCAGTTTCCACAGACCAAGGCCACGGCGAAGGGTGATGGGGAACGACAGCTGATGCGGTTGGCTTGGCGTGGCGGATGCGGGCAAAGTATCCATGAAGGATTTCAGGTCAGCCACATCTTGCAAGGCCATCTTGTTATAGGCGTTGAACGGAAGAACCGGATACAGATTCTGGCCATCGGGTGTGACGCCGCGCATGATGGCATTGGCAAACATCGGCAAGTCCCAATCGCCGATGCCTTGGGATGCATCGGTTGAAATATTGGGCGCCAGAAACGTGCCAAATTCGGTTGGAAATTTTCTCCCGCCTGTCAGCAACAGCTGCGCGTCGCCGGTCGCCCCTTCGGCCATGTGGCAAGAGGCACATCCTGCGGCCCAAAACACCGGCTCGCCACGTTTTGCATCGCCCGTGATGCCTGCAAACGCATCTTCGGGCAAAGTCATGGGGCGGGTCAGCAGCCAGAATATGCCGCCACCCACGGTGATCAAAATCACCAAAAGCCGGATTATCCGCAAAATCAGGCACCTTTCAGAAACAATTGGCGGGCTTCAAAGATCAACACCTGGTTTGGCTGAAAATATTCAGCGCCCTCTTATTTTGGCAGGCGCAGCTTGCCAGAATCGGGCGTAAGCCAGGCAGGCCAGCCCCAAACCCGGTCTATCCCGTAGATCACAACACATAGTGCGATCACGGCAAACACCAATGCCACGCGGCCGGGTGACGGCGGATGGCGTGCCCAACGCGACATGCGCATGAGCCAGTTCATGATGCAGGGCCTGCGGGTTCCGTAAAACGGACCTTGCCGATATAGGGCAAATTTCGGTTGCGCTGTGCAAAATCAATGCCGTAGCCCACGACGAAATCATCGGGAATCTCAAACCCGGTCCACGTTGCGCGAATATCAACCTCGCGCCGTGTAGGTTTATCCAGCAAGGCGCACACCTCTAACCGGGCCGGGTCGCGCGATTGCAGCAGGTGCAAGACGTGGTGAAGGGTGAAGCCGGTATCGACGATGTCTTCGACAACCAACACGTCTTGCCCGGCGATCTGGCCGCGCAGATCCTTCAGAATGCGCACTTCGCGGCTGGATTGCATGGAATCGCCGTAGGACGAGGCTTCAAGAAAATCGACCTCAACCGGAAGATCAATTTCGCGCACAAGGTCTGCGATAAACACGAAAGATCCGCGCAACAGGCCCACAACAATCAGTTTGTCAGACCCTGCAAAATGCGTGGTGATCTGACGGGCCAAAGCTTCGACCCGGGCGGCAATGGCTTTGGCAGATATCATCTGATCAATCACATAGGCGCGTTGCGGCATTGGTCCCTCTTGATTTTCGGTAAATCGTTACTCAATAAGAAGCGCCAAGTCACGTCAAAGCAGAGCCAATGCCAAAACATCATGAAATCAAGACGCTGCCCTATAGTGCAACCCAGATGTATGATCTGGTCGCTGATGTGGCGTCTTACCCGCAGTTCTTGCCTTGGAATTCGGCAGCCAGAATCACATCGCGCACGCCCATGGCCGGGGGGGAGAGGATGGAGGCTGATCTGGTGATATCTTTCAAGGTATTCCGCGAAAAATTTGCCAGCCGGGTGATGTTGTATCCGGGTGATAAAAAGATTGATACCGAATATCTGGACGGGCCATTCAAGTATATGAAATCAACCTGGGTCTTCAAGGACCGCGATGGCGGTGGCTGTGATGTGGAATTTTTCGTGGATTTCGAATTTCGCAACGCATTGCTGCAAGGCATCATCGGGATTGTGTTCAATGATGCGATGCAGCGCATCGTACGCGCCTTTGAACGCCGCGCAGCGGTGCTTTACGGCCCTGCGGCATAAGGTGCCACGGAAACCCGACCCTGCGGCGTATATGGGCTGTGGGGGTCTGAAGGACGCGATGATCTAGTGGGTCGTGACGGGATTGGTGGTGCTGGCGTGGCCGGTTTGGGCGGATATCCAAACGGTGCCCTTGGGGATCGGTATTATGTGATCGAGCTGCCTCGACGGGCAGCAAATGCGCCGATGATTTTGGCATGACACGGTGGTGGTGGAAATCCAGATCAGTTTGCCCGCAATACCGGTGTCAGCAAGCCCGCGCTGGCACAGGGACATGCGGTAATTTACCCGGCGGGATCGGCGCGGGGCCGGGTTGGTTTTCTGACATGGAATGGCGGCTAATGCTGTGGCTATCCGGCCAAATCCGGGGTGGATGATATTGGTTTTCCGGATAGCATCAGTGCCGATGCGGCAACCAGATCTGGGCTTGACAGGCAGCGGAGTGACCTGACGGGAATGTCGAACGGCAGCAGGATGGCGGAACGCGATGTTGCGATTAGCGCAGGCAAAGTGCATGCTGTTGCGGATGTGTCCGGCACCATGGATGTGCGGGCTACGCGCGTGACAGGGCCGGTGCAGGTGTTGCATATCCATGGCACGGCAAATCCGATGATACCCTAGGCAGCCGGACGGGGCGCGGACAGTTTGACCCAAACAAACTGGGCATCGGTTGATCAGCTTGTTGCTGTTTTTATCCGGGCGGCAGGGGTTAAACTTGATCCCACATGGCAAACCATTGACACGGCGGATGACGGCATGTCGGTGATCAAGACAGATTAACAGATGCTCAAGGCAACGTCCTGGTGCGCTTGATGACGGTCAAGGGTGGCGGGCATGCCTGACCCGGTAGCAATCGTTCGGCGCGGCAAGGTGGCACAGAAAATATCGACGGAAACACCGAAGTGCTGCGTTTCTTTGCCTTGCCTCCGTAGATGCACCTCAGGCCTGCTTTAACGCCTGCACAAGCAAACCTAGCGCATGTTCCGTGGCGGCGGCGCGCACAGCCGCGCGGCCCAAGGGGCCAAATTCGACGGTTTGGGATCGGGTGACCTGGCCGCGCATGGCCAGCCCAAAGCAGACCCGGCCTTCGGGTTTAAACTCTGATCCGCCGGGGCCTGCGATGCCCGTTGTGGCGACGGCAAGGGCGGCATCGGCGTGGGCCAGCGCGCCTTCGGCCATTTGCACAGCGATGGGTTCACAGACTGCGCCATGAGCGGCTAGCGTGTCTTTTCGCACCTTGAGCATGTCGATCTTTGCATCATTCGAATAGGTGACAAAGCCGCGATCAAACACGTCGGATGAACCGGCGATGTCGGTCAATGCGGCCGCAATCATGCCCCCGGTGCAGCTTTCGGCGGTCGCGATGCGGATACCTTGCGCGCGGGCCAGCGATAGGATTTCGGCAGCGATCATGGTTTCAACAAGATCAGCGGGATGTGGTAGGCAGCGGCGGCGATGAAGGTCGCAATGCCCGCGAAAAGGCCCGCCCACAGATCATCCAGCATCACACCCGCCGCGTCATGCCTGCGGTCGGCGCGCCCGATGATCCATGGCTTCCAGATGTCGAACAGACGGAAAAACAGGAACGCGGCAATCCAGCCAGGATACGCGACGGTGGCCCAGTTTTCGGTGCCGCGCCACCAGAAGGCGGCGGCGGGGAACAGCAGCGCCAGCCATTGGCCCGCGACCTCATCAATCACAAATTCGGACGGGTCATCGCCGGGGCGGCTGGCCAATGCGCGGCTGCAAGCCCAGAATCCTGCGACGGTGGCGATGATGGTGGCGGCAACAAGTGCGGGGAAGCCTAGGTAGCGGTCAATGGCTATGCCCAGCACGATGGCTGCGGCAGATCCCCATGTGCCGGGGGCAGGACGCAGCAAACCAACCCCGAAGAAAATGGCGATCATCCGGCTCATAGTGCCACCAAAGCGGCGGTGGCTATAGCGGCGATGCCTTCTTCGCGGCCTGTGAATCCCAGCTGCTCCGAGGTTGTGGCTTTGACGCTGATCCTTGTTGGGTCAACCACCAGAATGCGGGCCAGTTCGGTTTGCATGCTGCTGGCATGGACACCGATTTTGGGGCGTTCGCAAATCAGGGTGACGTCGGCATTCGCAAGGGTAAAGCCGCGCCTGCGGGCAAGCTCCATAGCATGGGACAGGAATATCTGCGACGCAGCGCCTTTCCATTGCGGATCGGACGGCGGAAAATGGCGCCCTATATCGCCCGCCGCAAGCGCGCCGTAAATGGCATCGGTTAGGGCATGCATGCCCACATCGGCGTCTGAATGGCCAAGAAGCGCCTTGGTATGCGGAATTTTAACACCGCACAGCCACAGATGATCGCCAGGGCAAAAGGCGTGCACATCAAAGCCATTGCCAAGGCGTATGTCCATTTGGGTGCGGTCCTTTAGCAAGTGCTCGGCGCGGGCGAAATCGGTGGCATATGTCAGTTTCAGATTATCCTCATCGCCTTGCACAATGGCAACCGCAATCCCGCCTGCGCGGGCAACTGCGACATCGTCGGCAGCAGGGCCGGAATGTGCGCGGTGGGCGGCAAGGATAGCCTCCAGATGAAAGGCTTGCGGGGTTTGGGCGCGAAACAGCCCGTCGCGATCTTGCGTGCCGCAAACAAGACCCTGCGCACCACGCCAAAGGGCATCGGTTACGCGCAAGGCGGGGGCTGCGGCTGCGTTGTGGTCAAGCGCCAGGATCAAACGCCGGATCAGACCGGCGCAAACCAAGGGTCGCGCGCCATCGTGGATCAGCACGCGCGTGCTGTCCGACCCCGCCAGCGCCTCCAGCGCATGGCGCACAGACCGGTCGCGGGTCAGGCCGCCTTCCACAATCTGGCATTGATCAGCGAACGGGGCCGCGCGCCCGTGGTCATCGGGATGGATCACCAGCACGATCTTATCGACCAACCCCGCAAAGGCTGCAATGCTGTGGGCGACGACGGGCACGCCCCCAAGCATCTGCCATTGCTTTGGCACATCGCCACCGGCGCGGGTGCCGCGACCTGCGGCAACGATGATGGCGGCTATTGTCACGGTTTCCCCCAACGAGATGCAAATAGTCCTAAGACACGCCCGTGCGGTTGGCAATGTGATCGCGCACTGGGATATGCATGCCTAAAATTTAGGCATCGCCTGTTTTTCAGCCAAATATTGCAGATGTTGATTTGTCATTGCCCGGTAAACTGTCTAACTGAGATTTGCGCACCAAGGACATATTCCACACTGTGACCCTCAAACTTGGCGATATAACCCTAACGCCGCCGGTGCTTTTAGCGCCCTTGGCGGGCATTACCGATTTGCCGTTTCGCAAATTGGTCAGCTATTTTGGGGCGGGCTTGGTCGTCAGTGAAATGGTCGCCAGCCAAGAGGTTGTGCAGGCCAAACCGCTTGCCCGGGCGCGGGCGGAACTGGGGTTCGGCTGCGTGGCCATGTCGGTGCAACTTGCAGGGCGCGAGGCGTATTGGATGGCCGAGGCCGCGCGATATGTCGAAGCGCAAGGCGCCCGGGTGATTGATATCAACATGGGCTGCCCGGCCAAAAAGGTGACGAACGGTTATTCCGGGTCTGCCCTGATGCGCGATCTGGATCACGCGCTGACCCTGATCGAGGCGGTGGTTGGCGCGGTCAAGGTGCCGGTCACGCTGAAAACCCGGCTTGGCTGGGATGATGCCGTGCTGAACGCCGCCGAACTGGCGCGGCGGGCGGAAGGGGCGGGGATAGCGATGATCACGATCCATGGCCGCACGCGCTGTCAGTTCTACACTGGGGCGGCGGATTGGGCGGCTATTCGCGCGGTGAAGGATGCGGTGCGCATTCCGGTGATTGCCAATGGCGATATTGTCGATGCCGCAACGGCGCGCGCGGCCTTGGCAGCGTCTGGCGCGGACGGTGTGATGGTCGGGCGTGGCGCGCAGGGGGCACCTTGGCGGTTGGCGCAGATTGGGGCGGCGCTGTTTGGCACAGCCGCTCCGGTGGTTCCGCAAGGGGCGGCGCTGGGTGATCTGGTGGTCGGGCATTACGAGGATATGCTGGCGTTCTACGGCATTGATCTGGGCGTGAAGGTCGCGCGCAAACATCTGGGCTGGTATCTGGATCAGGCGGGCCTTGTGGGCCACCGTGCGGGTGTCATGGCGGCCTCTACGCCGGAAGCCACGATTGCGGCGCTGCGCCATGCCTTTGGCAATGCCGAACAGGTGGCAGCATGACCGAATTTCGCAGCCCCTATCCGGTGGCGGGGGTGATCTGGGCATCGCTGCCGTTGCCTGCATTTCTGGTGGATATCGACGGCATCATTGTCGAGGCAAATCCCGCGGCAGAGATTTTTCTGAACGCGTCGGTCAAAACATTGCGCGGGCAACCAGCGCTGGACCGGCTTCATATTGATGCGCCGATGGAAGAGGCATTTGCACGCGCGCGCGCCAACCAATCGCCTTTGTTTATCAACGATGTCGATGTGACCAGTGGTGAGCGTGCGCCTATGCAATGCAATGTGCAGATCGCCCCGATGCTCGACAATCCCGGTATCGCGATGCTGCTGATCTCACCGCGCGAAATTGCAGACCGGTTGGGGCGGTCGATGTCTGCGAAATCATCGGCACGCTCGGCCATTGGCATGGCGGAAATGCTGGCGCATGAAATCAAGAACCCTTTGGCGGGCATATCTGGTGCGGCGCAACTGCTGTCGATGGGCTTAAGCCCTGAAGACCGCGAGATGACCGACCTGATTGTTGAAGAAACCCGGCGTATCGTGAAGCTGCTGGAGCAGGTGGAACAGTTCGGCAATCTGCGCGCGCCTGACCGGCGTTCGGTGAATATCCATGACGCGCTGGACCGCGCGCGCCGGTCTGCCATGGTCGGCTACGGCGCGCATATGACGATTATCGAGGATTACGATCCATCCTTGCCTGCCACCTTTGCCGACCCTGACCAGTTGGTGCAGGTGTTCCTGAACCTGATCAAAAACGCGGTCGAAGCGGCAGGTAAAACGGGTGGAACCATCAGGTTGCATACGTTTTACGATCAATCGCTGCGCCTGCGCCAAAAGGTCGGGCCGGGCAGGGCGGTGCCGTTGCAGATTGAAATCATCGACGATGGGCCGGGGATCAAACCCGAAATCGCAGCCGATATATTCGAGCCGTTCGTGTCTGGACGCGAAAATGGCACCGGGTTGGGGCTGGCTTTGGTTTCTAAAATTATCACCGACCACGAGGGTTGGATAGCGGTCGACTCGGTTCCGGGGCGCACCGCATTTCGGGTGTCGCTGCCAGTGGCAAAATCACAAAAGGAAGAAAACTGATGGATGGCACCGTTCTTGTGGCCGATGACGACCGCACCATTCGCACGGTGCTGACGCAGGCGTTGACCCGTGCCGGATGCAAGGTGCATGCGACATCCAGCCTGATGACGCTGATGCGGTGGGTCGAAGAAGGCAAAGGCGATCTGGTGATCACTGATGTGATCATGCCTGATGGCAACGGGTTAGAGACCCTGCCGCGCATCTCAAAACTGCGCCCCGGTCTGCCGGTGATTGTGATTTCGGCGCAGAACACGATCATGACGGCGATTCAGGCGGCCGAAGCAGAGGCGTATGATTATCTGCCAAAGCCCTTTGATCTGCCCGATCTGATGAAGCGGTCGGCGCGCGCACTTGATTTGAAACGCCGCTCTGCCGCGAAACCTGCGGCACCGCGCGATGCAACGGATGATCTGCCTTTGGTGGGGCGCACGACAGCGATGCAGGCGCTGTACCGGTTGGTCGCGCGGGTGATGAATACCGATTTATCGGTGCTGGTCACCGGCGAATCCGGCACCGGAAAATCGCTGATTGCCCGGGCCATTCATGATTTTTCCGACAGGCGGTCACAACCCTTTGTGGTGGTGCAGACGGCTGATTTGGCAGGCATGGACGGTCCTGCATCGCTGTTGCAGCGCGCGCGGGGGGGCAGCTTGGTCTTTGATGAGGTGTCTGATTACGATGACGATGCACAGGCGCGCATTGTGCGGATGCTGGATATGTTGAACGACACCGCACCGCGCATCATGGCCACAAGCCAGACCGATCTGACCGCGCGGATGGAGGCGGGGCATTTCCGCCAAGACCTGTACTACCGTCTTGGTGGTGTGGCCCTGCAAGTGCCGCCTTTGCGCGAACGGGTGGACGATATACCGCTGCTGGCCGATCACTTTTTGGCGCGCGGCGCGCGTGATCTGGGCATAGTGCGCCGGTTGTCAAAAGAGGCGGGCGATCTGGTGCGTGCGTATTCCTGGCCGGGCAACGTGCGGCAGCTGGAAAACACGCTCCGCCGCCTGATGGTGACATCATCGGAGGCCGAGATTACCCGGGCAGAAGTGGACGGCGTGCTGGGCAACCAACCCGCGATGGAACCGCTGCGGGGTGGCGGCGAGGGCGAAAAGCTGTCGGCATCCGTCGCGCGGCATTTGAAGCGGTACTTTGATCTGCACGGCGGATCTTTGCCACCCGACGGTGTGTACAATCGCATTTTGCGCGAAGTTGAACTGCCCTTGATCGAGATTGCACTTGACGCAACTGCTGGAAATCAGGCGAAATGCGCCGATCTGCTGGGCATCAATCGCAATACTTTGCGCAAGAAGATCACCGAGTTGGATATTCGCGTGACACGGCGCCGCAAACTGATGTAAAACCGCAACATCAAGCGTGTCTTTCGCGATATTCTATGAAAGACATACCAGATGTGGCAGCATGTTTTGCCTGCATTTTGTGTCAATGGGGGCAGAATTACTTGCAAAAGGCTGTGCGCAGCAACACTTGGGTCAAGCTTTCGCGCCTGCGCCGGATGCGCCGGGTGCAGACGGCGATGACGCTTGGGCTGGTCGTGCTTGGCCCGGTTCTGGCGGTGTTTACGTTTTTGACGCTGGGGCCCCTGAACCAAAGCGCAAGCTCGCCCGCGCTGCGTTTGGTGCTGCTGGCGGATTTGGTCTATATTCTGGTCGTGGCGGCCTTGGTCACGCAGCGCTTGGCCAAGATCATCTCGGATCGGCGCAGCCAATCGGCGGGGTCGCGTCTGCATTTGCGGCTGTCCGGGCTATTCGCCCTGATCGCGTTGATCCCTACGGTTTTGGTGGCGGTGTTTGCGGTTTTGACGGTGAATGTCGGGCTTGAGGGCTGGTTTTCAGACCGGGTTCGGCAAGTTGTGGGCAATTCGCTGTCTGCTGCCGAAGCCTATGAGGGCGAGCATCGCAAAGATCTGACCGAAGATGCCGAAAGCCTTGCCGGCTATCTGAACGTGGCCAAGCAATCGACGTTCTTTCTGCGCGATGATCAGCTGCGCCCGGTGTTGACCCAAGGTCAGGATGCCATTCAGCGGGGTCTGCGCGAAGCGTTCCTGATCGATGGCGCGGGGGAATTGAAGACCCGTGGCGAGAAATCTTATCTGTTCGATTTTGAAAAACCGAAAGCCGACGAAATTGCCCGCGCCAAAGCGGGCGAGACGGTGATCATCCAGGACGGCGTGAATGACGAATTTCGCGCGCTGGTGCATTTGGATGCGTATGCCGACCGCTATCTTTACGTGTCACGCGATGTGGATGGCAAAATTCTGGGCCTTCTGGACGAGACGCAGCAAACCGTGCGGCTTTATCAACAACTCGAATCCGAACGCGGGCGGTTGTTGTTTGAATTTGGGCTGCTGTATCTGGGCTTTGCATTGATCTTGATCTTGGCGGCTGTCTGGCTGGGCCTGTGGTTTGCCGAACGGCTGGCGCGTCCGGTGGGGCGGTTGGCGGGGGCTGTGCAGCGGGTCGGCAACGGCGATCTGGATGTGACCGTGCAGGAAGAAGAGGGCGATGACGAAATCGCCATGCTGGGGCGCATCTTCAACCAGATGACGCGGCAGTTGAAGGGCCAGCGCGACGCGTTGATGGATGGCCATAGCCAGACCGAACGCCGGCGCAGGCTGTTTGATTCTGTTCTGTCATCCGTAACGGCTGGGGTCATTGGCTTGGATGCCGCAGGAAAAGTGGCCTTTGTGAACCGGGCTGCGGAACGGTTGTTGGATGTGTCGGATGGCACCACCGATTTGGCGTTGGATGTGGCTGTGCCCGAATTTGCCGGGTTGTTTGAACGCCTGCGGGATGGGTCTGGCGCGGCTGTGCAAGACGAAGTGCGCCTGTCGCGCAAGGGCAATCTGGAAAGTCTGTTGGTGCGCATGTCAGTGCGCACCAATGATGCAGGAAGATTGGAAGGCTATGTTGTGGCCTTTGACGATGTGACGCAGCTGGTATCTGCACAGCGCATGGCCGCCTGGGGCGACGTGGCGCGGCGCATCGCGCATGAAATCAAGAACCCGCTGACGCCGATTGCGCTGTCTGCCGAACGGATCAAGCGCAAGTTTCGTCCACTGGTGGGCGATCAAGCCGCTGATCTGGAACAGTATGCTGATGTTATTATCCGCCAAACCAATGACTTGCGGCGCATTGTTGATGAATTTTCAAAATTCGCCCGCATGCCGGAACCGGACCGGCGCGAGCATGATTTGACGCAGTTGGTGCGGGATGCAGTGATCTTGCAGACGAACGGTCAGCCCGACGTGCATTTCGTGACGGCATTGTTGGATGACCCATTGGTGCTTGATCTGGATTCCACAATGATTTCACAAGCGTTGACAAACCTGATCAAGAACGCAGGCGAAGCCATTGAAACTAAGATGGAAAAGAAAATTGACAGTATAGCAAAGCAGGAAATCCGCGTGGCGATGACTGTCACAGATCAAGACGCGATTATCGAAATTTCCGACAACGGAATTGGCTTGCCGGAAGACCGCGCGAGGTTGTTTGAACCCTACGTTACGACACGCGAAAAGGGCACTGGCCTTGGCCTGCCCATCGTAAAGAAGATCATCGAAGAACATGGCGGGACATTGGCCTTGGTTGATGCGCCCATATTTGACGGCAATACCCATGCAGGGGCGATGGCAGTGATCCGTCTGCCCCGCACCACCCGGTCAGCGCGCCCGCGCCCCGGAAAAGGCAGCATGTCAGGCCGCAGTGAAACAGCCGGAGGACAGGTATAGATTATGACAGGCATTTTGATTGTTGACGACGAACGCGATATCCGCGAACTGATCGGAGACATCCTTAAGGACGAGGGTTATCCCGTTCGTCTTGCAGGTAATTCCGATGAATGCATGGCCGAGATCAACGCCGAACCACCGGCATTGATGATCCTTGATATCTGGCTGAAAGACAGCCGGATGGACGGGATTGATATCCTCAAAGTGGTCAAACGTGACAACCCTGATGTGCCGGTTGTGATCATATCCGGGCATGGCAATATTGAAATCGCCGTCGCCGCCATCAAGCAGGGCGCCTATGATTTCATCGAAAAGCCGTTTAATATTGACCAGCTGATGGTGGTCGTCTCGCGCGCCATGGAAACGTCGCGGCTCAGGCGCGAAAACGGTGAATTGCGCCGCAGGGATGTGACGTCAACCGAAATGTTGGGCAATTCGCCTGCCTATAAAACGCTGCGCTCGAACCTTGACAAGGTGACCAAATCCAATGGCCGCGTGATGCTGACCGGGCCTGCGGGATCGGGCAAGGAAATGGCCGCGCGGTTCATTCACGCCAATTCCAATCGGGCATCTGCGCCTTTTATCTCGGTCTCCTCCGCAGCGATCGAGCCTGACCGGATGGAGGAGGTGCTGTTTGGCCGCGAAACATCTGATCGCGGGATTGAGCAGGGCCTTTTGGAACAGGCGCATGGCGGTGTGGTGTATTTTGACGAAGTGGCCGATATGCCATTGGGAACACAGTCAAAAATCCTGCGCGTGCTGGTGGATCAGCAATTTACACGTGCGAACGGTGCCGACAAAGTGCGGGTCGATTTGCGCGTTATTTCGTCAACCACGCGCGATTTACGCAGTGAAATCAGCCAGGGCCGGTTTCGCCAGGAACTTTATGATCGCCTGAACGTCGTGCCGATTGCAGTGCCGTCGCTGGAAGAACGGCGCGAGGATATACCGGAATTGACCAAGCATTTTGTCGACCTTTTCCACCGCACCCAAGGCCTGCCGAGCCGGACCTTGTCAACCGAGGCAGAGGCGATGTTGCAAACCATGCAATGGCCCGGGAACGTGCGCCAGTTGCGCAATGTGATTGAACGCGTGCTGATCCTTGGCGACGGGTCTGGCGTGATCGAGGCCAAGGAACTGCCGGGCCAGGATACCGCGTCAGATTCTGGCGGCCGGATGGTCTTGGGCGGTGCGATGGCGACCCTGCCGTTGCGTGAAGCGCGTGAATTGTTTGAACGCGAGTATCTGCTGACCCAGATCGGCCGGTTTGGAGGCAATATCAGCCGCACCGCCAACTTTGTTGGGATGGAAAGGTCGGCGCTCCACCGAAAGCTTAAATCCCTGGGTGTGATGACCACCTCAAAGGCAAGCGGACGCATGCCGCATCTGGATGATGACGACCACGACGACTAAAGCTGTGACAAGCGGCGCTGATTGACCAATGTGGCCGCATCTGCGATGGAATGGTGTCGAAGACAGGCGTCAAGCCAAGGCCGCGTGGCCAACATTCATGGGGCGAGTGATGAAGGTAATCATCTGTGGTGCGGGGCAGGTGGGCTGGCAGATTGCGCGCCAACTGGCGGGCGAAAAAAACGATGTGACCGTGGTGGACAGCAACGCTGATCTGGTGCGCCGCGCGACAGAAGCCTTGGAAGTTCAAGGTGTTGTGGGATTTTCTTCATACCCGGATGTGCTGGCCCGCGCAGGTGCCCGTGACGCTGATATGATTATTGCGGCCACCCATTCGGACGAGGTGAATATGGTCACCTGCCAGGTTGCGCATTCGGTGTTCAATGTGCGTCGCACCGTGGCGCGGCTGCGCAGCCAGAATTACCAGGATCCGCTGTATTCCGATTTGTTTCGCCGCGATCATTTGCCGATAGATGTGATCATCAGCCCCGAGCGGGAAGTGGCCGAGGCCGCCTTGCAACGCTTGGCCGCCCCCGCGACCTTTGACAGCGAAAGTTTCATGGGTGGCCGCGCGCAACTTTTGGGGCTTGCGCTTGATGACGATTGCCCGGTTCTGAATACGCCGCTGCGCCAATTGAATGAGCTGTTTTCGACGCTGCGCGCCATCGTTGTAGGGGTGCGCCGGGATCAAAGATTGTTCGCACCCGACGCAACAGACCAACTGTATTCCGGTGATCAGATCTATGTGTTCAGCCATGCTGAGGACATTAACAGATCGTTGCAAATCTTTGGAAAGAAAACGAAAAAGCAAGAACGCATTGTGATTGTCGGTGGTGGCAATGTGGGTCTTGGAGTGGCCCGCGCGCTTGAGGCCCGCACCGACCGGGTGCGCGCAAAGATCATTGAAATCGACCGCGCGCAGGCAGAACGGTCTGCCGACCAGCTGCAAAGAACGATTGTTTTGCACGGCGACGGCATGGATATGGATATCCTGATGGAGGCAAGCATCGACAAGGCCGATGCTGTGCTTGCCGTCACCGATGATGATAAAACCAATCTGTTGGTCGCAGTTCGCGCCAAACAGGCCGGGTGTCAGATGGCGATAGCGCTGGTGAACGACCCGACATTGGCACCGTTGATGGGGCCGCTGGAAATTGATGCCTATATCAACCCGCGCGCGACCACGGTCAGTTCTATCCTGCGCCACATCCGACAAGGTCGGGTGCGGGCGATCTATTCAATTGGCGACGCCGAGGCCGAGGTGATCGAGGCACAGGTTCTGACCACCTCGCCCATCGCTGGCCGCTTGATCAGGGAAATTGAATTTCCCGAAGGCGTGCTGGTTGGTGCCGTGATGAAACGCGACAAGGTTATCAAACCCACCGGCGATCTTCGGATCGAGGCCGGCGATACAATTGCGCTGTTCGCCATGTCGGCGGATATTCCCGAGGTGGAACGCCTGCTACAGGTTACCATCGACTTTTCAAAATGATCACCCTGCGCCACCTGTTGAATTTGCCGATTTTGGTGATTTTAATGGGTTTTTGTTGTGTTTGCATGCTGTTACCAGCCGCCTATGCTGTGGCTTTGGGCCAATTCGACGTGGCGCGGGCGTTTTTTTATTCTGGCAGCGTGTTGTTTGTTTTAACCGCGGTGATTGCCATTGCTACCGCTTCTTATCGGCCCGTCGCGTCTGTGCAAACCCTGTTGGTTGCGGTCATCGGGGCTTATTTCGTCTTGCCGGTGATTTTGGCGGTGCCTTTGCATCAAGCTTTACCCGGAATGTCGTTTCGGGCCGCGTGGTTCGAAATGCTGTCAGGTTTCACGGCGACCGGGGCCAGCGTTTTTGAAACGCCCGCCACTGTGGCGGACCCGCTGCATTTTTGGCGGGCATTGGTCGGATGGCTGGGTGGCTGCTACGGGCTGTTACTGGTCACCACGGTGTTGGCGCCACTGGGTCTGGGCGGGGTGGAACTGTTCGGGGGCAGCACCGCGGCGAAGGCCGGTTTCGCCGGGCAAATCGCCAGATTGGTAGACCCGACACAACGCATGGTCCATTTCGCGACCTTGCTGTTTCCGGTTTATGCCGGGATCACGCTGGTGCTGTGGGTGGCACTATTGATGGCCGGTGACACGGCTTTAGTCGCGCTTTGCCATGCGATGGGAACCATATCCGCCAGCGGCATATCGCCGGTTTCAGGGTTGGGGGATGCACCATCGGGCCGGGTGGGCGAGGTGATGATTTTCTTTTGCCTGGCCTTTGCCCTGACGCGGCGTTTGTGGCCCGTCCCCGGCATGACCGACACATCAATTCGACTGTGGCGCGACCCGGAACTGGGGCTTGCACTGGGCATCGTCGCGTTCATGACGTTGATTTTAGGGATTGGTCAGTCAGCAACTTTGGCCGCACCCGGCAGTCAAGGCACGGCAGTTGCTGTTTTCGAAAACCTTTGGGGTGCCGCTTTTACCAGCCTGTCTTTTTTAACCACCACCGGCTTTCAATCTGGCGATTGGCCGGCGCTTGGTGGGCCGGGTTTGGTTTTGCTGGGGCTTGCCATGATTGGCGGCGGCGTGGCGACCACGGCGGGCGGCCTGAAATTGCTGCGTGTTTACGCGCTGTTGCGGCATGGTGAGCGGGAGTTGGAACGCATCGTGCATCCCCATTCCATTGGCGGGCACGGACCGGTTGCCAGACGCCTGCGGCGCGAGGGTGCGTACCTGGCCTGGATCTTCTTTATGGTGTTTGGACTGTCGATTGTGGGGGTCACGGCCGCTTTGACCTTGACCGGGATAGATTTTCAATCGGCTTTGATCTTGGGGATAGCGTGCCTGACCACAACGGGCCAGTTGGCTGCGGTGGTTGGCGACACAGCCATCGGATATGCAGGTTTGGGGTCGGGACAGATGCTGATTCTGGGCATGGCAATGATCTTGGGGCGGTTAGAGATTTTGGCGGTGGTCATTGTTTTGGTGCCGAAGGGCTGGTCTTCGCATCCGTAATTTTTGACGCCGAAATTGGGGCTGGAAAGTCTGTCCTTCCCGCATCATACTTGGCTTGCACCTTTGGGGTTGGGCTGAAGGTCGGGAAAAGAACCATAACAAAAAAAGGCAAAAGAAAAAATGGCTGCCGATAAGCAAAATTTGCAAGATGCATTTCTGAACCATGTGCGCAAAGCAAAGGTTCCTGTGACGATTTTTCTGATCAATGGGGTAAAGCTGCAGGGGGTTATCACGTGGTTTGATAACTTTTGTGTGCTGCTGCGCCGGGACGGACAATCGCAATTGGTCTACAAGCATGCGATTTCGACCATCATGCCGGGCGCACCGATCAGCCTTTATGAAGGTGAAGACTGATTTCAGATTTACCCAATGATGACAACGAAGACGACGCCATAAGGGATGTGGCCTCGGATGCAATGCACAGCACGCAAACCATCGCGATGCGTGCCTTTGTGCTGCACCCGGATTTAAAATCCGATCGCAGACGCCGCTTGCCGGAACACGGCCTTGCCGAGGCGGTATCGCTGGCTGCGGCCTTGCCGGATATGGATGTGGTCGGAGCAGAGGTGATAAGGTTGCCACGGTTGCAGCCCGGTTTGCTGTTCGGGTACGGCAAGGTGCAAGAGCTGAAAGAGCGGTTTCATGCGCTTGATGTCGGCTTGGTGTTTGTCGATGGGCCGGTATCGCCCGTGCAACAGCGCAATCTGGAAAAGGAATGGGGCGTCAAGCTGTTGGACCGCACGGGTCTGATATTGGAAATTTTCGCCGACCGCGCCCGCACGCGTGAAGGGGTGTTGCAGGTTGAACTTGCTGCCCTAAGCTTCCAGCGCACCCGTTTGGTGCGGGCTTGGACCCACCTGGAGCGTCAACGCGGCGGTTTCGGCTTTGTGGGCGGCCCAGGTGAGACGCAGATTGAATCTGACCGCCGCGCGATCGACGATCAGGTGATCCGTATCAAGCGACAGCTGGATAAAGTGGTGAAAACCCGCGAATTGCACCGTGCAGCACGGCGCAAGGTGCCGTTTCCGTTGGTGGCCTTGGTCGGCTATACCAATGCGGGCAAATCGACGCTGTTCAACCGGATGACCGGGGCTGATGTGTTGGCGAAAGACATGCTGTTTGCGACGCTGGACCCGACGATGCGCGGCGTCGTGCTGCCATCCGGTCGCAAGGTGATTGCGTCTGATACGGTTGGATTTATCTCTGATCTTCCAACGCAACTGGTTGCGGCATTTCGCGCCACGCTGGAAGAGGTGCTGGAAGCCGATCTGATCTTGCATGTGCGCGATATTTCGCACCCCGAAAGCACCGAACAGGCGGCGGATGTGGCGGAAATTTTGACAAGTCTTGGCGTCAAGGCGACAACGCCGGTGGTCGAGGTTTGGAACAAACTGGATCTGGTTGACCCAAGCTTGCAATCCGCATTGGTGGCGCAGGCAACTGGTTTGAGCGGCGTTTACGCAATTTCGGCGGTGACGGGTCAGGGGCTGGACGCGCTTTTGGCGGCGGTATCGCAGCATCTGGATGATGAAAAGACCGATATTGTGATTGCGCTTGGCTTTGCCGATGGTCGCAAGCGCGCGTGGCTGCACGCCGAAGGCGTGGTACGGGCCGAGGACCTTGATGACACTGGCCACCGTCTTGATGTGCGCTGGACCGCGCGGCAGGCGGCGCGGTATGGCGCGCTGTGATTGCTTATCTCTGCCCTACGGGCGTTCTGCGCTTTATCGAAAAGCGCCCGAAGGGCTGCGATGAGGTCAGGTTATGGGCCCGCGACAATGCCCTTGTCCATCAATGTGCCGATTTGCCCCGCGCTCAGGCCTAGGATATCGGCCAAAATTACCTCTGAATGCTGGCCCAGTCGCGGGGCAGGTTGCGGCAAAAGGCGGCCAAAGGCGGTGGATGTAACGGGGCTGCCCGGCACCGGGTAGTGGCCAATACCGGGCTGGTCCAGTTCGGTGAACATCGGGTTGTCAACTGACAGGTCAGGGTCCAGCCGGACAGCGCCTGCAAATGTGCGAAACGGTGCCCACGTTAGTTTAGCTGCGTCCATCAGGGGCGCGATTGTTGCCAAATCGCGGGCCGCGAACCATGGGGCAAACAGCGCCGTGATGGCGTCACGCGCGCGGTAACGGTTGCCTTCACCCAACAGATCAAGCCCGGTTGCCGCAGATAGTGCCGCTACCGCGTCCTGCATGTCCAATGTCCGCACCAGCCCCGCCCATTGCCGATCTGTCAGGCCGATGACCATCACACGGCTGCCGCACGCGGTGGCGAAATCCTGCCCATAAGCACCGTAAAGTGCATTGCCGGATTTTGGGCGATCAACGCCATTGACGCAAACTTCGCCGACGATGCCCAAATGGCCCAGCATCGCGGCGGCCACATCCTTTAGCGCCAGTTCCGCCACTTGGCCCGCGCCCGTGCGCAGGCGGTGGCGTTCGGCGGCCAGCAGAGTGTTCACCACCATTTGCCCCGCGATACAGTCCCACGCGGGCAAGACATGGGCGACGGGATGGGTGGACCCCACAGGCCCGGTTGCCATCGGAAAGCCAAGGCTTGGGTTCACGGTATAATCGACCGCTGGCTCACCGCGCCGCGTGCCTATCAGCGACACCATGATCAAATCGGCACGCAGGGCAGACAGGGCAGGGTAATCCATCCAACCTTTGGTGCGCAGATTGGTCAAAAACATCCCCGCATCCGGGCCGGGGGCGGTGATCAGCTGTGCGATGATCTCGTGCCCCTCCGGGTGGGTCATATCCACGGCCAACGACCGTTTGCCCTTGTTCAAGCCTGCCCAAAACAGGCTTTGCCCGGTGCAGGTAATTGGCCATCGCCCGGCATCAAGCCCGCCTTGCAGGCGGTCAAACCGAATGACATCCGCGCCCATTTGCGCAAGCGTCATGCCCGCCAGGGGCACGGCCACGAAGGCCGACCCTTCGACCACGCGCATACCTGTCAGAACGCCATTGGTCATGTGGTTGCTCCCCAGGAAATATCGGCCTTCATGCAGACAAGATTATCTTCCGTGGCGGTGCACAATGACTGGGTGCCTTGCGCCACATCATGCGCCATCAGGCGCAGCGCGTTGAAATGAAACAGCGGTCTCACACCGCGAAAGCTAAAACTGGTCGGCGCTGCAGGGCCGTTGTGCCGTTGTGCCGCCTCCATCAGCAACATGGCCTGCAGCGGACCATGCACGATCAGGCCGGGGTATTTTTCGACGCTTGTGGCGTAGGGCAGATCAAAATGAATGCGGTGCGCGTTGAAGGTCAGCGCTGAAAACCGAAACATCCGCACCGTATCAATTGCCGGGTTTTCCACCCAAGTCGCTGCGCCCGGGGCGGCGATAGGCGGGGGCGGCGCGAAAGCCTTCGGCATGGCCACGTAGACGATATCTTGTTCTTCGGTCACAGCCAGCCCGTCGGGGCCATGGGTTTGGTGACCAACGGTTACAAAAACCATGCTGCCCGCACTGCCCGTCTTTTCCGAAACCTTCAGAATTTCTGACCGGCGCTGCATCGGCTGGCCAATCCGCAAGGCGCTGTGAAACGTCAGCCTCCCGCCGGCCCACATCCGACGTTCCAGCAGCACCGGCGGCAGAAAACCGCCCCTGGCGGGGTGCCCATCTGGTCCTAGCCCCGCCATTGGCGTATCGGGTGCCCACCCCATCCAATGCCAAAGATGTGGCAGGACATCGCCCTGTTCCAGCGCGCAAGGCGCCCATGTCTCACCCAAAGTTGCCGCCATTTGCCGGGCTTGGCGCGGCGAGACGGTATCGGTTGCGTCTTCAACGCGGCCAACCCATGCGTCAAATGTTCCCGACATGATCAATCCTTATGCATCGCTGTTTTGTAATATTATTGCGCATGGGCATTGATTGCGGGGCAAAGGTCAAGCAGTGATACGCCGTATTGTCCAATCAGGGCGCAGGAATCAACTTGGTTATGCCAACCGCGCCCGCGCGGGCCAGATCGGGGACAAGTGACATCGGGATATATTCCCCGCGCCGCCAAAGTTCACCAAGGTCATCATAAAACCGCGACAGCGGGTGCCCCGATTGCCCGGTTGCAGTGATAAACACCGAACTGTCCGGATCGGCGAAATCGTAGACCCCGCGGTAGCCCGCGCCGTGGACATTCAGGAATGGGTCGGGTTCCGTGCCTTTTGTCACACCGCGCATGAGCGTGCTGTCATCGCCGCTGGTCGATTGCCGCATGTTGACGAAATCGCGCAAAATCGGCACCGCGCCCAAAACCGGGTGATCATGCGTGGCTTGATGTTCATCCCCCCAGCGCCAGCTTTCAATACTGTCGCCGTGCCGTTCCTTAAGCCGCAACAAGGCCTCGTCCAGCGCGATCCGTGCCAATTCCGGGCAGGTTTCAATTGCTGCCGACTGAATAATATCGCACCAGACCGCAGCCCCGTCGATATTGCGAAACACGCGGTCGATCAACACCGGTTCGATCTGGGTAAACTCGTCAGCCATCGGCCCTAACTCATCGCGGATCATGCGGTCTTGCAAGGCGCGCATCCATGCCATGTAAATCAATGGCTCTGGCAGATGTTCGTTCATCTCACCATTCCATTCGACCAGAATGGCAAGCGCCTTCTGGCGAAACCGTTCCGGCGTGCCGTCCGCTGCAGGTGCGCCTGTGAACCACAGATCGGCCCCCACCAACGGCAGCAACGACCGCGCCGTGAAGCTGACGGTATCAAGCTGCGCCTCGATAAAGCTTTCGCGGGTGTGCACCTCGCGGGTTTTCATCAGCGTCAGCCACCGTTGAATGCGCTGCGTGTCGCCCCATTGAAAACTTACATGCCTGGGAAATGGACGATCCACGGTTTTGTTATTGGTATTGCCAAGCAAACCCGTCGGTGGGGCAATCACGCGCGGGTTGTCGCCGTAAGGCAGAATGCCGATCCACCGGTTCGCACCTTCCCAACCGGGGCTGGGCATCCGGCCTTTGGTTTGGCTGGCGACATCACGTTCAGGCATCGCCCCGACCGTCTGCATGGCCACCCCCTTTGCATCGGCGAGCATCAGGTTTTGCGAGGGGGCGATAAACAACTTCCCCGCCTCGATTGCCGCATCAATTGACCCCGCCTGCATCAGATGGATGGACGCCGTCATCGAGGTGTCATCGGGACTTAGCGCGGTCCATTCCAATGCCGCCACATGGCCCGCAGGCGTGATCGACGCCAGATTGTAATGCGAACCCGGCAGGACCGGCCCACTTTTCGACCAGCGCAAGGTGATGGTGACAGGATCTGCATCTTTCACCGTGATGATCGAGCGCCGGGTTTCAAACGGCACAAAACCTTCGGGCGTTTCATATTCTTCGGGGTTGGCCGGGTTCAACTTTTCGATGATGACATCCTGATCGTCCAGATAGCTGGAGGTCACACCCCACCCCAACCGTTCAGACCGCCCGATCAATACAGCCGGAATGCCCGGTATGGTCGCCCCGATGACGCCGCCAGTTGCCAGCTGCAACCGCGCGAGATACCAAATTGTCGGCGCGCTGAAGTCCAGATGCGGATCATTGGCCAACAGCGACCCACCCGCCGCCGACCTGTCCGGTGCAGCAGCCCATGCGTTGGATGCGCCGGCTGTGGCGCGGTCTGGAAACGGGGACAGCGGGTCTTGCGCATAGCGGATAGGGGCCGTGGTTGGCTGCACGTCCGGCATCAGGCTGGCATAGTCTGGCAGGGCAGTGATCCCTTGGCCCGGATCATCAGGCAAAATATCGCGCAGCCGCGCATCGGGCAAAAGCAACGACATCCGGGCGCGCAACACCTCAAATTCCAGATGGGCCGACAATTGCAACGCCATCAGCTTGATGATCGCGATGGAATCTGCGGGCTGCCAAGCGGCAATTTCGTTGGAGAATAGAAAAAATTCCGGCGCGCCGCGCCCCAAGGATCGTTCGTTGATCTGGCCAATCCACGCATTCACGCCGCGTGCATAGGCTTCCAATGCGGTTCTGGTTTGGTCATCCTGGGCCGCGACCGACCTTTGTGACAAGGTGTAAAGATCATATCGGCGCAGCAATTCATCGGTTTTCAGGGTGCGCTGGCCAAACATCTCGGACAATCGGCCCTGCGCCGTGCGCCGCAGCATGGTCATTTGCCAAAGCCTGTCCTGGGCATGGGCAAAGCCAAGCGCGAAATACACATCTTCATCTGTTTTGCCAAATATATGGGGTACATTGTTGTTATTGCGGATGATTTCAACCGGGCCTTTGATGCCCGACAGCGTAAATGTGGCGGAATAATCGGGCAAGGACCGCCCAAGGATGTAATAGGCTACCAAAAGCGACACCACCGACAGCACCACCATCACGGTGAAAAGGCGCAAGAGCCAGCGAAAGGCGGTGATCATCGGGTGGCCAGTTCTTGACGCCAAAGGGTGAATGGTTTCCTAGTCGATCAAACCCGAAAGGGCAATCAAAAGGGGTCGGATCATGGCGAACGTGGCGTTCTTGGGCTTGGGGGTGATGGGCTATCCGATGGCAGGCCATCTGGTGGCAAAAGGCCATAGCGTCACCGTGTATAACCGGACAACTGCCAAAGCCGAGGCGTGGGTGGCACAGCAAGGCGGCATACATGCGCTGTCGCCCGCCGCTGCGGCAAAAGGCGCTGATTTCGTGATGGCTTGCGTTGGCAATGACGATGATCTGCGCGCTCTTTGTCTGGGGCCGGACGGTGCCTTTGGCGCAATGCACGCGGGCGCGGTGTTTGTCGATCACACCACGGTATCGGCACAGGTCACGCGCGAGCTTTGCGCAAACGCCGCCGCAAAAGGCATCGGCTTTGTCGATGCGCCGGTCTCTGGCGGTCAGGCCGGCGCGCAAAATGGCGCGCTGTCGATCATGTGTGGCGGATCAACCTCTGATTACGCACAGGCCGAACCGATTATGGCCGCCTATGCTCGCATTTGCCGTCGCTTGGGCGATAGTGGTGCTGGCCAACTGGCCAAGATGATGAACCAGATCTGCATAGCAGGGCTGATGCAGGGTCTGTCAGAGGCGCTGGCGTTTGGCCAAAAGGCCGGGCTCGATGGTGCGGCCGTCGTCGAGGTCATCGCCCAAGGTGCTGCAGGCAGTTGGCAGATGGCCAACCGCCACAAAACCATGCTGGACGGCAAATTTGATTTCGGCTTCGCTGTCGATTGGATGCGCAAAGATCTGGGAATTTGCTTGAAAACTGCCGACGAAATCGGCGCAAGCCTGCCCGTCACGGCTCTTGTCGATCAGTTCTACAAAGATGTCCAACTCATGGGCGGCGGCCGGGACGATACATCATCCCTGATTCGCCGCCTGAAATAGGACCAAATCCCACCTGCCGATTTCAGCTTGGCGTAAATATCCTCGCCGAAGGCATCGCAGCAAATACACGCTGATTGTCAAGGAATGATCCGGCTGTATTTGGTGCCAGATAGCGTGGCCCCGGCGATCAAACCCTGTTGTCCAAACACCAGTGCGACCACCGGGTCCAACTCGGTCGTGTCTTTGCCGATGCTGGCGCCTTGGTCTGGCGTCGCATAGCGGATGTCGGCGCCAGCTGCCCAGCCCTGGCCACGGCGGAAATCGGCAAGGGCGGGTTCGGTCATGAAGAATAGGGCATGTGCGTATTGTTGCGCGCCGATCTGAAAGCCGAATGTGGCTTTCGCGGTGGAATAATAATCGACCGTCGCATTGTTGATCCGCAGCGCGCCGCGTCCAAAACCGCCACCAATTCCAAAGCCCGCTTCCGTAACCAGCGGGATATACAACACGCCAGAGGCGCGGCTGGCCAAATCGCGGGTGCCCGGATACTGGGTGAACAGGAAATTCTGCGTTGCATCAACGCGGGCGTCGATTTTTAGGCCGCCATCGCTGCCAATGCCGTTGCCGCAGGCCGCAGTCAGCAACAAGGCTGATCCGGCGGTGCCCAGAAAAATACGTCGGGAAACAGGGTCCATTATGTGCGCCTCGCTGCTCGCCATCAACCCGAAACTGCGGGTTATGGCCCATGTGGGTGGGGCTCTTTCGGCCCCGTGCGCTACATATAGCGGTTAATGCGGCAGTTGTCATTGCTGATATGCGCCATTGGCAAGCGTTCGCACATCAGAACCGCGGGCCGGTCAGATGACAGCGTCGTTTCAGTTTACCCAAGTCTGTGATGTGGCAACTTAAGCGCCCCCCGCCAGTACCCCCGCCAGCACCAAAGCCCCGCTCAGCGCCAACATGGCCCGCCGGGGCAGCTGCATTATCAGCCTGCCCGCAGCAGACGTGCCACAGCGGGGGCGAAATAGGTCAACACCCCGTCGCAGCCGGCCCGCCGAAACGCCATCAGGCTTTCCAACATGGCGCTGTCTTCGTCGATCCAGCCGCGCATCGCCGCCGCCTTGATCATCGCGTATTCGCCCGACACCTGATAGGCATAGGTCGGCGCGCCAAAAGCGTCTTTCACCCGGCGGCAAATATCCAGATACGGCATGCCGGGTTTGATCATCACCATATCGGCGCCCTCTGCCAGATCGCGGGCGACCAGACGCAATGCCTCATCCGAATTGGCGGGGTTCATCTGATAGGTTTTCTTATCACCCTTCAGCGCACCCGATGCACCAACCGCATCGCGAAACGGGCCGTAGAATGCCGACGCATATTTCGCGGCATAAGACAAAATTGCCACATCCTTGTGACCCGCTGCCTCCAGCGCGTGGCGCATGGCACCGATGCGGCCATCCATCATATCGGACGGCCCTAAAATATCTGCCCCCGCTTCGGCCTGCACCAAGGCCATGCGCACCAAAGCCTCAACGGATTCGTCATTCAGAATAATGCCATCCCGCACCAATCCGTCATGGCCATTGGCGTTGTAGGGGTCCAGCGCCACATCGGTCATCACGGCAATCTCTGGAACAGCCGCCTTGATTGCGCGAATAGCCCTGTTTGCAAGGTTTTCGGGGTTCCACGCCTCTTCGCAGCCCTCGGTTTTAAGGTCAGGGTTGGTATAGGGAAACAGGCAGATCGCGGGAATGCCCAAATGCGCAGCCTCTTGCGCGGCCTTCACCACCAGATCGATCGACAACCGGTCCACCCCCGGCATCGACGCCACGGGTTCACGCAGACCGGTTCCCTCTCTTACAAACACCGGCCAGATCAGATCGCCGACCGACAAGGTATTTTCCTGTGCCAATGCGCGCAACGAAGGCGTTCTGCGCAATCTGCGAAATCGAGAGGCGGGGCTGGGGGCGGCAAACGGTTGCATCGCGTTCCTTGGCACTTACGAAAATCTGGGGCACTTGCGAAAATCTGGGGCACTTGCGAATTCTACCTCTGCCTGCCATGGAAAGGCGCGCATCTCAAGGGTAGGAATGCGCCAGACGCCGCGATATCAAATTGCGGCTACCAAAAAGGGGCTGGGTTGGTGGATTGGTATCAGACTGTTTTTGATCTAATTGATATGCGGTCTTTCTCGAACCTTTGGTTTTGGATCGCGTTGGCAGTGCTTTGGTCTTCGACCAGCCACTGGGTTGTGGGCGTGCCCTATGACAGCATCCAGCGTGCAAAACGCCATGGTGGCGTCTATCTGGACGATCTGGAAACGCTGGTGCGGATCAATGTGAACCGGCTTTTGTATATCGCAAACACGGCAGGGATCTGGCTTGTTGGCTTGACGACCGCTTTGCTGTCGGGGCTGATTGTGCTTGGCTTTTTCTACGACATTGAATTTGCGCAGGCCGTCGCCTGTCTTTTGGTGCCGTTGTGTCTGGTGGGTGCGCTGACAATTCGCACGGCAAAGCGCATCGAGGCCGGTGAAAATACCGGAGCCGCCTTGTTTCGCAGACTGTCGCGTCACCGCATGACGACGCAAGGCATCGGGATGGTTGCGATCTTTTTAACCTCGATGTGGGGGATGTGGCAAAATATGCACATCGGTGTTTTGAGCAATTGAAACCCGCGCTTTGCGGCACATGCTGGCTGGTTTGGTAAGATCTTATGAACGCTGCAACGAAACTTATCCTTGGTGGTGCGCCCGAAGGGTTTGATGCCAGTCTTTTGGCCCGCGAGTTGCAGCGCGGCGCTACGGTCATTCACATCGCGCGCGATGACAAACGGCTGGAGGCGATGCGCGCAGCACTTGCTGCGATGGCGCCGGGCCTGATTGTGCTGGACTTGCCCGCCTGGGATTGTTTGCCCTACGACCGCGTATCGCCCAACCCCGATATTTCCGCCCGACGGATGGCAACCTTGGCCGCGTTGGCGGAAGGGGTGAATGGCCCGTTTGTGTTGGTGACCACTCTTAACGCCGCCACCCAACGCATAGCCGCGCGCGATGTGCTGCGGGCATCTTCGTTTCGCGCCGATGTTGGCACCCGTGTGAATGAACAGGCGTTGAAAGGGTTTCTGGCCCGCATGGGGTTTTCGCCGACATCGACCGTCACTGAACCCGGCGATTACGCCATTCGCGGCGGGATTGTGGATATTTATCCGCCGGGGCCGGGGGGGCCGGTGCGGCTTGATTTCTTTGGCGATGTGCTGGACGGCGCGCGCAGGTTTGATGCGGAAACCCAGCGCACCATCGAAAAGCTGAAATCGGTCGATTTCGCCCCGGTGTCGGAGGTGATCCTTGACGCCGCGTCGATCACCCGGTTTCGCCAGAATTACCGGATCGAATTTGGCGCAGCGGGCAGCGACGACCCGTTATATGAGGCGGTATCGGCGGGCCGCAAACATCAGGGGATGGAGCATTGGTTGCCCTATTTCCACGACCGTCTGGAAACCATCTTCGACTATCTGCCGGATGCAACGGTGATGCTGGATGATCAGGTCACAGCAGCCCGCCTTGCGCGCTGGGAAGGGATTGATGATCAATACGACGCCCGGCGCGACGCGATGTCGGCGAAGGGCCGGATGGATACGGTTTACAAACCTGTCGCACCGGGGCTGTTGTATCTGGATGATGCAGGCTGGGATGCCGCAATTGCACCGCACAGGGTCATCCAGCTATCACCCCTGCCGCAATCACCGGGGCCGGGGGTGCTTGACGCATCGGGGCGGATAGGGCGCAGTTTTGCACCTGAACGTCAGATCGAATCAATTAGCCTTTTCAATGCGCTGGCAGATCATATTCGTGCCTTACGTAAAGATGCGAATGTGGTCATTGCCAGTTGGTCCGAGGGCGCGCGCGAACGTCTGCGCGGTTTGCTGGAAGAACAGGGCCTCACCGGCACCGTCGATATCAAGGATTTCCGCGATCTGCCTGCCAGCAAAGGCGGCATTTTTCTGATGGTCTGGGCGCTGGAGCAGGGATTTACTGCGCCCGGCCTTGCCGTGATTTCCGAACAGGATCTGCTTGGCGACCGGCTGATTTCCAAACCCCGCAAGCGCAAGAAGGCCGATAATTTCCTGCGCGAGGTGGACAGTCTGTCTGTCGGCGATCTGGTGGTGCATGTCGAACACGGCGTTGGGCGCTATCTGGGGCTGGAAACTGTTATTGCGCTGAAAGCCCCGCATGAATGTGTGGCGTTGCAATATGCCGAAGGCGCGAAACTTTATCTACCCGTTGAAAACATTGAACTTCTTAGCCGTTATGGCCACGAAGAGGGTCTGCTGGACCGTTTGGGTGGCGGTGCGTGGCAGGCCAAAAAGGCAAAACTCAAGGCCCGAATCCGCGAAATTGCGGACCGCCTGATGCGGATTGCCGCGGAACGCGCGCTGCGCCACGCCCCCATTCTGGAAGCCCCGCATGCGATGTGGGAAGCGTTTTCAGCCCGGTTTCCCTATACGGAGACCGATGATCAGCTGACCGCCATTTCCGATGTGATTGCCGATCTGGAAAAAGGCTCGCCGATGGACCGGCTGATTGTGGGTGATGTGGGGTTCGGCAAGACCGAGGTTGCCATGCGCGCGGCCTTCGTGGCGGCGCTGGCCGGCATGCAGGTGGCGGTGGTTTGTCCGACCACGTTGCTGGCGCGCCAGCATTTTCGTAGCTTTGCGGAACGATTTCGCGGATTTCCGATCAATATCAAACCATTGTCTCGCTTTGTCAGCGCAAAGGATGCAAATGCCACCCGCGAAGGGCTGGCGAACGGCACGGTGGATATCTGCATCGGCACCCATGCATTGCTGGCCAAGGGCATTCGCTTCAAAACACTCGGCCTGCTGGTGATCGACGAGGAACAACATTTTGGCGTCACCCACAAAGAACGCTTGAAGGAAATGCGCGCGGAGGTGCATGTGCTGACCCTGACCGCAACGCCGATCCCGCGCACGTTGCAGCTTTCGCTGACGGGGGTGCGTGATCTGTCAATCATCGCCACGCCGCCGGTGGACCGTCTGGCGATCCGCACCTATGTGTCGGAATTTGACACGGTCACCATCCGCGAGGCGCTTTTGCGCGAACGCTTCCGGGGTGGACAATCGTTCTATGTGGTGCCGCGTATTGCTGATATTCACGAGGTCGAGGATTTTCTGAAAACCCAGGTGCCAGAGGTGTCTTTTGTGGTGGCCCATGGCCAGCTTGCAGCGGGCGATCTGGATGACAAGATGAATGCGTTTTACGATGGCCGCTTTGATGTGCTGGTGGCGACCAGCATCGTGGAATCCGGCCTTGATATTCCCACCGCCAACACGATGGTTGTCCACCGGGCGGATATGTTTGGCCTGAGCCAGCTTTACCAGATCCGGGGCAGGGTGGGCCGCGCCAAAACCCGCGCCTATTGTTTTATCACCACCAAACCGCGTGCCAAACTGACGCCGCAAGCCACCAAGCGGCTGCGCCTTCTTGGGTCGCTGGACAGTCTGGGAGCCGGTTTCAATCTTGCGTCGCACGATCTTGATCTGCGCGGTGCGGGCAATTTGCTGGGCGAAGAACAGTCCGGCCATATCCGCGAAGTGGGGTATGAGCTGTACCAATCCATGCTGGAAGATACGATTGCCAAGATCAAATCGGGTGAATTGTCCGGGCTTAGCGTCGCCAATGATCAATGGGCCCCGCAGATTAACCTTGGCGTGCCGGTGCTGATTCCCGAGGCGTATGTATCCGATCTGGATGTGCGCCTTGGCCTGTATCGCCGCCTGTCAGGGCTTGCGACCAAGGTCGAACTTGAAGGCTTCGCTGCCGAATTGATCGACAGGTTCGGTCCTTTGCCGCGCGAAGTGAACACGCTGATGTTGGTGATCCGCATCAAGGCGATGTGCAAACGTGCCGGTATTTCGCGGCTGGATGCCGGGCCAAAGGGGGCGACGGTGCAGTTTCACAACGATAAATTCGCCAATCCGGCGGGGTTGGTGGAATTCATTCAGGCGCAAGTCGGAGGTGCAAAAGTCCGCGACAACAAAATCGTACTTGCCCAAAGCTGGGCGACGGAAGCCGAACGTATCAAAGGCGCCTTCGCCATCGCCCGCGATCTGGCTGAGAAAGTCGTCAAACCTAAGGGATGACAGGCCGCGCGCCGCCTCGCATCAAAAGCACCAACGGGTGGTCAGCCTCAAATCCAGAAACGTCATTGCCGCCCCGCCAAACGTCACCCAGAAAACCGCCGAAAACCAAGCGTCAGATTGATTATGTATCCGTCACTGTAGATAGTGCAATCTTGGCAAGTCCCCAAAACGTGCGCGCGCGCGTATGATCAGCATCTATCGCGCGCTGCTGTCGATCAGTAACGCCGGCGCCGCTTGCATCACGGGTGCGGCCAGGTCAACGCAGGCAGATCACAAGCTGCCTCTGGTCGAAGCCTGCGAAACCAATGTGGTGGCAATCGAAGCGTTTGCTAAATCACTAATTTCCAGCGAACATCGGCTTTTGCTGCCGGTCAATGCGCCACAGGCTTGGGCGCATCCGGGGGCGTTGCCGCCAGTTCGTCGATGACTTGCCCCCACAGGGACACGGGTTGCGCGCCAGTCAGGACATACTGATTGGCGATAACAAAGGTTGGCACCGAATTGACGCCGCGCGTGCGGGCGTGCGCATCCCGCGCGGCGATATCGGCGCGGTCGGATTCGGTGGCAAGCTGGCGGGCGGCGATGCCAGCATCCATGCCAGCGTCTTGTGCAAGGGTGGCGAGGGTCGCCTTGTCACCGATGTCTTTGCCATCGCGAAAATAGGCGCGGAACAGGGTTGATACCATAGCCGACTGCCGCCCCTCCATCCCGGCCCAATGGATCAGTCGGTGGGCATCAAGGGTGTTGGGAACGCGGTTCATCGTCTCGAAATTGATCGCCACGCCTGCCGCCTCGGCCGCTTGCGATACTCGGGCATAAATGGCCACGGCATTTTGTTTGCCGCCGAATCGGGCTTCAAGATAATCGCGACGGTCGGCGCCATCGGGGGCCATGTCGGGGTTAAGCTGGAACGGGTGCCATTCGATTTCGAAGCGATGCCCGGCATGCGCCTCCAAAGCGCGGTCAAGATTGGCTTTGCCGATATAGCACCAAGGGCAAATCGGATCTGAAAAAATATCAAGGCGGATCATGGCGTGGCTTTCAAAAGCATCGCGCCTTTCTTGGCCGGGGATGCAAATGTGTCAAGCGGTGCTCGGTGAATTCGGGCCTGTGGCTGAAAATCGCCCGCGTGTGACCATTGCCATTCTTCTGATAGGGTGCCTGATTATGGGTTTTGATTTGAACATTCATGTTTCGGCTGGCAAGCCGTCCCAACTTTTGTGGCTTTGATCTTTTTGAACTGAACCGACTGCAGCTAACGGTTTATCCGGGTATCCCGCGGCGCGATGCATCACCCGTGTCGAGCCTGCGATGCGCCCCCCAAAATGAAACGCGCCTTGGCTGCGTCCGCACGCAATGTGCAACAGTGAAACTGACGGCTCCCGCGCTGCGGTGGGAGGCGCTGCGGGACGTGCCTGTAGCATCACTTATCCACGGCCGGAGATAGGGTCGCTGCTAATTCATCCAGCCATTCACCCTATTCGCCCCGCCAGAGATATCGCGGCCTATGCCCTCAACCGTGGCGCAGGCGGTGAGCGTAGCCAGCGCCACAAGAAGTATCAATTTTGTCATGTCAGCCTGCGCTTTTCTTAGTTTTGTGACCACCACATTTCGGGTTGAAAGCCAATCCAATCACCATACAAGGGCAATTTGGCGGGAAACTTCAAGTCCTTCTTGTGGGCCAGCCTTGAGATGTTTGAATACCAGATCGGGATGACATAGCGACCAGTGGTCAGAACGCGGTCCAAGGCTTGGGCGGCTGCGACAAAATCATCACGCGACGTGGACGACAGCAGCGTCTGGATCATCGCCTCAGCCGCCGGGGAATTCATGCCCATCCAGTTGCGGGTCGCGGGTTCAGTGACCCCAGCGCTGCCCCAATACAGTGTTTGTTCATTGCCGGGGGAAAGCGACAATGACCGGATGTAATGCGTCATGTCAAAGTCGTAGGCGTTGGTGCGTTCTTTGTATTGCGCAGAATCAACGGTGGTAACTTTGGCGGCGATGCCAAGGCGTTTCAGCGCCTCGACATAGATGTTGGCGATGGACAGCATTTCGTCTGCGCCCTGCACCAGCAGAATTTCGAAGGTGAAGGGCGCGCCTGCGGCATTTTTCAGCGTGCCGTCTTGCACGGTCCAACCCGCGTCTTCCAACAGTTTGGTGGCGGTGCGGATGTTGGCGCGGTTGGCCTCGGACCCGTCGGATGTGGGCAGCGTGTAGCCGTCGATGGCACCGGGCAGCAGGTCTGCGCTGAACGGCGTGAGCAGGTCTTTGACTTTGCCTGTCGCGGCTGCGCCGGGGATCATGCCGAGGGTGGAATTGGCATAGTAGGACGTGATGCGCGGCTGCGTGCCGCCGGTGATGGTGGAATTGATCAATTCAAAGTTAAAAGCATGGATCAGTGCGTCACGGACGTGCCAGTCAGCGAAAATCGGCCTGCGTGTGTTGAACACAAGGCCATCAATACCAGAAGGTCGCCCGTGCGGGATTTCCGACTTTACGATGTCACCATTGGTGACAGCAGGGAAATCGTAGTTGGTCAGCCATTTTTGCGCGTTGCCTTCGCGGTAGGTGCTGGTGTCGCCGGATTTGAACGCCTCGAACACAACCCCGGCATCGCCGAAATATTCGTAATTCACTTGGTCAAAGTTGTGCATACCGCGATAAAACGGCACGTCGCGGCCCCACCAATCCGGGTTCTTTTTGAAGTGAATGAATTTTCCGGGCTCAAATTCCGCGACGGTGTAGGGGCCGGAGCCGATGGGGGCGTCCAGCGTCGATGCGGTGAAATCGCGGCCTTCCCATTGGGCTTTTTGCAGAATCGGGCGCAGGCCCAGGATCAGGGGCAGTTCGCGGTCGACCACGTTGAAGGTGAATTTGACCGACCGCGGCCCGGTAATTTCGGATTTGGCAATTTTGGCCCATGCTGCGGCATAACGGGGCTGGCCTTCGGTGCCCAGCTTTTCAAACGACCACAGCACATCTTCGGGGGTAACCGGAGTGCCGTCAGAGAATCGGGCCCCTTCACGCAAGGTAAATTCTACGTAGGTGCGGGCATCATCGGTATCGACCGATTCGGCAAGCAGCCCGTAAAGCGTGAAGGCTTCGTCGTAAGATCGGCCCAAAAGCGTTTCAACCGTAAGCAGAGCGACGCCTGCGGGCGCCTGGCCTTTGACGATGTAAGGGTTCAGGCTGTCAAAGCCCCCCGCCTCGCCAAACGTAATGGTCCCGCCTTTGGGCGCATCGGGGTTGGCGTAGGGCAAGGACACAAAATCAGGTGGAAGGGCGGGGTCGCCATACATAGCTATACCGTGGCGGGGTTCAGCGAAGGCGGTATGGGCCTGTGCGCTGATCAGGGCGGCCGCGCCAACTGCCCGCATCATTTGAATAATTTTGCCAGTCATTACCGCACCCATTGTGACCCCCGAGATTTTGCTGATTTGCAGACTATGCGGGGATGCGGGGCAATTCAAACTTTTAACTTGGCCACGGGCAGACTTATGGCTATACCGTACCTACTGCTCGATAGGTTTCTTGCCTGTATGAAACCTGCCTCAATAACTTTACGCCGGCCTTGTGCCGGCGTTTTTTTATGCCAAAATCCTGACGCGGAACCAATCCGCCGATCCTGACGTTTTACCTGCGCTTTGCACCCGCAGCATGTAAGGTGATGCAAGCGCAGCATCAGGAGATTCCCATGACCCTTGACAGCAAAACCCTTCACGGCAAAATCGCGATTGTAACCGGATCAAATTCCGGCATCGGGTTGGGGATAGCCGAGGCGCTTGCCAAAGCGGGTGCGCAGGTGGTGATCAATTCGTTCACTGACCGCGATGAAGACCACGCTCTGGCGGCAAAGATCGCGGCGGATCATCAGGTGAAGGTCAGCTATATTGCTGCGGATATGTCGAAGGGGTCTGATTGCCGGGCTTTGGTCGAGAAGGCCGGCGGCTGCGATATTTTGGTAAATAACGCGGGCATCCAGTTCGTGGCACCGATCGAAAGCTTTCCATCCGAGAAATGGGATGCTGTTCTGGCGATCAATCTGACATCGGCATTCCATACCACCGCAGTGGCCTTGCCGATGATGCGCAAAAAAGGGTGGGGGCGGGTGATCAACATATCCTCGGCGCATGGCTTGACGGCCAGCCCGTTCAAATCGGCCTATATCGCGGCCAAGCATGGCTTGGTGGGCCTGTCGAAAACCGTGGCATTGGAGACGGCGGGGCAGGGGATCACCTGCAATGCGATTTGCCCCGGCTATGTGTTGACGCCACTGGTGGAAGCGCAAATCCCTGATCAGATGAAGGCGCATAACATGGACCGCGACACCGTGATCCGTGAAGTGATGCTGGACCGCCAGCCATCAAAGCAGTTTGCGACAACCAGCGAATTGGGCGGGTTGGCAGTGTTTTTGTGTTCTTCTTTTGCGGACCAGATCACCGGAACCGCCCTGAGCATGGATGGCGGTTGGACGGCGATGTAGCGATGCCGCGATGACAGGGTTTTAGATGTAAAACGTCTTTGTTGGGCTGTGCAGGTTGAATTGCATGGCCTCCGGCGGGGATATTTTCGCAAAGATGAAATTGGAGTCATGGAATGACGCGGCAAATCAATTTGGCCTTGCAGGGCGGCGGCGCACATGGCGCATTTACTTGGGGGGTGCTTGATGCGCTGCTTGAGGACGACGATATTGAGATTGCCGCCATTTCTGGCACCTCTGCGGGGGCATTGAACGGTGCTGCTTTCAAGGCGGGGATGCAATCGGGCGGGCGCGAGGGGGCGAAGGCAAGTCTTGACCAGCTATGGGAACAGGTTGGCAATCTGGAGGAGGCGCGGCTGGCGCAGCTGATGTTTCCCGGCATGCCGTTTGTGGCCGCTGTGGCAGAGGCGGTGGGCGAAATGTTTCCGTTCTCACCCCAAGGAATTGCGGCCCAACTTGTATCGCCCTACGCGTGGGGCGCGGCCTACAGTAACCCGCTGGACAAAATCGTGCGGCGATTGGATTTCACCCAGGTTTGTGGCACCGGTGGACCGAAGCTGTTTGTATCAGCGACCAATGTGCGCAGTGGGAAAATCCGGGTGTTCAGCGGTGACGAAGTGAGCCCAGAAGTGTTGATGGCCTCGGCCTGCCTGCCGACGGCGTTTCAGGCGGTGGAATTGACCGACCCGAAGACCGGCGTTCTGGAGGCCTATTGGGATGGCGGTTATGCCGGAAATCCGGCAATTTTTCCGTTGTATAACAAGGAATTGCCGGAAGATGTGGTGATAGTGTCGATCAATCCAATGCGGCGCGATGAAGTGCCTAAATCGGCAATAGAGATTCAAAACAGAATTAACGAAATCAGTTTCAACGCAACCCTCCTGGGAGAATTGCGATCGATTGAGTTTGTCAAGCGTTTGATTAGACAAGGTAAAATTGAAAAGGGTGTGATGAAGCATGTGCTGATCCACTTCATATCCGATGAAGCGCTGATGAATGATTTGACGGCCAGCAGTAAGGTGAACCCATCGTCTGGATTGTTGCTGCGGCTGAAAGCGGCGGGGCGGACAGCGGCGGCTGCGTTTTTGCAGGGTCATCGCGGCGATATCGGCAAACGGGCCAGCATTGATCTGGCTGGGCTGTTTGGCTGATCACGGGGCCAGAGTCGGGGCCAGAAGCGGGGCGGTGTCTTTGCCGTTCGGGTAGACAAGGCCAGCCGAGATCACCAGTTTGAACGCCTGTTCCAGCGACATATCCAGAAAGATCACATCGCGGGCGGGCACATAGACCAGAAACCCCGATGTCAGCGGGGTAAGCGCCACAAAAACGGTGACCATATCGTCGCTATTGGGCAGACGAGCGGCAATCTCGCCCTTTGGTTTGGCGGCGACAAAGCCCACGGCCCAGACTCCGGGGGTTGGGAATTGCACAAGGCAGGTGCGATCAAAGCTTTTCTCGGATTTCGCAAAAACGGTTTCAGCGATTTGCTTGATGCCGGTGTAGACCGAACTGACAATCGGCATCCGGTTGACCATGCGTTCGGCGCGGTTGATCACCGACCGCCCGATCAGGCCCTTGGCGATCCAGCCCACGATGATGGTGAAGATCAAAAACACGATGACGCCAACGCCGCGCAAACTGAAGCGGACGTTGTCGCCAAAGTAATCGCGCAGCAACGCGTCGGGTTGCCAGGTGGCCGGGATCAGCGGCAAAATCCAGCTGTCAATCCAGCCCACCACTGACCAGATGACATAGATCGTCAAGCCAACCGGCAGCACCACCACAAGACCGGTCAGGAAACTTGAGCGCAGGCCGCCGGTTTTCTTGCGGACAGGTTGGGGAATTGAGGCGTCATCTTGCATTGGCTGATCCTGCATGGCGAGGCGGAATGTAGGCATTCGTATCGGCAACGACAATGTCAAAGGTAGATTTGCACGGGTTTGATCAGACTTTGACCCGCATTTGGGTGATTTCGGCGGCGATAGCGGCGCCAAGGCGGGCGTTTGCCAGCACAAGTGCGATGTTTGCGGTGAGAGAGCGGCCAGAGGTCAGCTCGAATATCCGTTGAAGCAAGAACGGGGTGACGGCTTTGGCGGTGATGCCTTGGGTTTTCGCATCACGCAGCGCGGCCTCGATAATCGGGGTGATTTCGGCGCGCGGGATTTCCGCAGCCTGTGGGATCGGGTTGGCAACAAGCTGGCCGCCGGCAAGTTGCAGGCGTGCGCGCATCAGGTGGGCGGCGGCGATCTGGGCAGGTGTATCCATGCAAAGCGGCGCGGGTATGCCGGAGGAGCGCGACCAGAAGGCAGGGAAATCCGTTTGACCGTAGGCTATGACGGGGACGCCGTGAGTTTCCAGCACTTCGAGTGTTTTGGGGATATCGAGGATGGCTTTTGCGCCCGCTGCAATCACGGTGACAGGGGTCTGCGCAAGTTCCAGCAAGTCTGCCGAGATGTCAAAGGTCTGGTCCGCACCGCGGTGCACCCCGCCGATGCCGCCGGTGGCAAAGACATCGATGCCCGCAAGATGGGCGCAGATCATGGTGGCGGCAACTGTCGTGGCCCCGGTTTGCCCGGTGGCAATACAAGCGGCCAGATCGGCGCGGGAAAGTTTCATGACGCTTTGCGCCCGGCCCAGGGTGACAAGGTCGTCTGCGGTCAGGCCTATGTGGATGTCGCCGTGCATCACTGCGATCGTGGCGGGGGTGGCACCGTGCATGCGGATTTCAGCTTCCACAAGGCGGGCGGTAGCCACATTTTGCGGATAAGGCATGCCGTGGGTGATGATGGTGGATTCAAGCGCCACGACCGGGCGGCCTTCGGCGAGGGCGGCACTAACCTCGGGGGTGAATTTCAGGGGCAGAATCATGAACCAATGTCTCCGGATACGTAATCGGCGGCGGTGCGCAGCGCGTGGGTCAGCGCGTCGCATGGGGTGGCACCGCGTTGTTCGGCCACTATGTGCGCGGCCATGAAAGTATCGCCGGCACCTGTGACGCGGGTGACAAGCACCGGGGGCGGGGTGGCGGTGATGACGCCGTGTTGGCTGCCCATGGCTGTGGCCTGACCGCCGTTGGTGACAAGGATGCGGGTGGCACCGCGCGCTATCAGGGCTTTGGCGGCGGTGGCTGCGTCGGGGAAGCGGGTTTTGGCCAGCAGCGATGCTTCTTCGAGGTTCAGGTAGATCGTGGCGTTGGGGTTGGTGAGAAGGGGCAGCACCCGCGTTGCTTTGCCGGGGCTGGCGGGCGCGATGCGCAAGTCCGCCCGTGCAAAAAGCGGGGATTTCGCGATATCGGCCAGCAGGGATTCGGTCAGGTTGCCATCGAGGGCGATTTGGCCTTGGTAGGGGGTTTCGACGGACCCCAGGCGGCCATTGCCAAGAGCGCGCAAAATCTTGTCGCCCGCAGCCTCCAGCGAATGGGCGTCGGCGATTGCCGCGATCAGGCCGTTCGCACCCTCAATCGCCATATACCGGTCTGTCGGCAGGTCATCGGAGCGGTAAATATGGTCGGTGATCATTCCCATGCGCGCGCAGGCGGCGGCAAGAGCGTCACCTTCCACATCACGGCCAATCGCGGTCAGCAAGGCGGGCGTCAGCCCGAAACGGCGCAGGGTGATGGCGATGTTCATAGCCACCCCACCGGGGGCCTGCGTAATCCGGCCCGGCACGTCTGAGCCAAGCCGCATCGACGTGGGCGAGCGGCCAATCACATCCCACAGGACGGAGCCAATGCACAGGATATCCGGGGTTGTCATAGGGGGTGTTTGGCAAGGTTGGGGATGGGGGTCAAGGTGAGTATTTGGGCGAAAAGGAAGTTGGGGCGGTGGGGAGAGCATCTGTGCGTAAGCAGGCAAGAAGCAGTGTCAGTGGTGGCGATCAAATGTGGTTTGATCCTTTGGGGTTGCAAAGCGCGGCCACGCAGCGTAATGCACCGCCACTTCACAGGTGAGGCTTGGGCTTGAGCGGGGAGAAATCCCGTGATGTCCGCCGGTTGTCCCCAATGGGATGAGTGGCCTTACCGAGGATTTGAAACCGGAAAGGATACGACCATGGCTCTTCCAGAGTTTACCATGCGTCAGCTGTTGGAAGCTGGCGTTCACTACGGCCATCAGACTGCGCGGTGGAACCCCAAGATGGGCGAATACATCTACGGCGATCGCAACGGCATCCACATTCTTGATCTGACGCAGACCGTGCCTTTGCTGGACGCGGCGCTGAAGCTGGTGCGCGATACGGTTGCCAAGGGCGGGCGGATTTTGTTCGTGGGCACCAAGCGGCAGGCGCAAAAGCCGGTGGCGGAAGCAGCGGAAAAATGCGCGCAGTATTATATGAACCACCGCTGGCTTGGCGGCACGCTGACCAATTGGCAGACCGTGTCGAAGTCGATCCAGCGTCTGAAGCAGGTCGATGAACAGATGGCGCATGGCGCCGAGGGTCTGACCAAGAAAGAACGCCTGAACATCGAACGTGAACAGGGCAAGCTGCAAGCGTCACTTGGCGGTATCCGTGAAATGGGTGCGCGTCCGGATCTGTTGTTCGTGATTGATGTGGGCAAGGAAAGTCTTGCCATTCTGGAGGCGCAAAAGCTGGGGATTCCGGTGATCGGGATTGTGGATACCAACTGTTCGCCCAAGGGCGTGGAGCATGTGATCCCGGGCAATGACGATGCGGCACGCGCGATTGCGCTGTATTGCGATCTGATCAGCCGTGCAGCACTGGACGGCATGACCGCACAGATGGGTGCGGCAGGCGTTGATCTGGGGGCGTTGGAAGACGCGCCTGTTGAAGAAGCTGTCGCTGAGGCCTGAGACCGGGCTTCGCGAGATTGTTACCCGGTGGGGTTAGCCCTGCCGGGATATTCCTGTTTATATTGAGGAGAGCCGCTATGGCCGTCACCGCTCAGATGGTGAAAGAACTGCGCGAATCTACTGGCGCGGGCATGATGGATGCGAAGAAGGCGTTGGTTGAAACTGACGGCGATATGGAAGCGGCGGTTGATTGGCTGCGCACCAAGGGTTTGGCCAAGGCTGCAAAGAAAGCTGACCGGGTGGCGGCTGAGGGGCTGGTTGGCGTGGCTGTGCAAGGCGGGCGCGGGGTGACGGTTGAGGTGAATTCCGAAACCGACTTTGTGGCGAAGAACGCGGAATTTCAGGCGCTGGTTGCCAGTTTCACCAAGGTGGCCCTGACGGCAGCGGATACCGATGCGTTGCGGGCCGCGGATCTGGGCGGCAAGTCGGTTGAACTGACGCTGACCGAAGCCGTGGCGCGGATTGGCGAAAACATGTCTCTGCGCCGGATGGCGTCGATCACCGGCGATTTCGTGGCATCCTATGTGCATAATGCGGCGGCGGATGGCATGGGCAAGATCGGTGTGTTGGTGGCTGTGAACGGCACCGACAACGGAATCGCCAAGCAGATCGCCATGCACGTGGCGGCAACCAGCCCGCTGGCGCTTTCTGAAGCGGATATTGATCCGGCGGTTCTGGCGCGCGAATTGACCGTGCAGACCCAAAAGGCGATGGAAGAAAACGCAGCCTCGGCCAAGCCAAAACCGGATGCGGTTGTGCAAAACAACATCATTCCGGGGCGGATGAAGCGCTATCTGTCGGAGAATACGTTGATGGGGCAGATGTTCGTGATGAACCCGGAGATCACGGTTGCCGAAGCTGCAAAAGCAGCTGGCGTGACAGTCGTGGGCTTTGTGCGAATGGCCGTTGGCGAAGGCATCGAGAAGGAAAAAGAAGATTTCGCGGCCGAAGTGGCCAAGATGCACAGCAAGAGCTGATTTCAGGCCAGAATTCCGGGCCGGAATTTGTGCGTGAAGTCGGGGCTTGATTAATCAGGCTGCCTTTGGAAAACAGGACGGTGCAGCCCCATAGGGTTGCACCGTTTTGTTTTGTTACCGCAGCCCTTCTACCGGGTTGATGAAGATGGGATTTGGCTTGGGCTTGCCTCGGATGATTACCTGTAAAGCCCGTCAAGACTACAATGGCGCAGCTTTGCTTCACTCACAGAAAGGCAGACCGTGAATACCCAGTTGAAAGCAGATGTTCTGATCATTGGCGGCGGGGTGATGGGGGCTTCGGTTGCGTTTTGGCTGACGCGAATGCAGCCCGGGATTTCGGTGCTGGTGGTCGAGCAGGATCCCGGCTTTTCGCGCGCGGCGACGGCGCTGTCGGTAGCCTCGATCCGGCAGCAATTCAGCACGGCGGTGAATGTGGAAATCAGCCGCTTCGGCAGTGATTTCATCCGCAATATCGCCGGGCATCTGGGGCCGCAGGGTGAGGTTTCATCGCTTGGGTTCAAGGAAAACGGCTATCTTTTTGTCACCGGCAATGCGAACGGCGCGGCCCTGATGGCCGAGGTGGCGGCGATGCAACGCGGCCTTGGGGCGGCAACCCAAATTCTGACGCCTGACCAGATACATGCCAGGTTTCCCTGGATGGAAGTGGGCGACCTGGTGGCGGGATCCTTCGGGCCGCAGGGGGAGGGCTGGTTTGACAATATGGGCCTGCTTGGCGGGTTTCGTGCAGCGGCCAGGGCGCAAGGCGCGCAGTTTATCACCGACCGCGTGACCGGCATGAAGGTTGTGGCTGGGCGCGTGGTTGGTGGTGTGTTGGAAAAAGCCGGGCTGGTGCCCTGTGGCGCGGCGGTGAATGCAGCGGGCACGCGGGGGGCCGCCGTTATGCGGATGGCTGGGCTTGATCTGCCGGTGGAGCCGCGCAAACGCACGGTTTTTGTCATTGATGCACCAAACGCGCGCCATGCGGATGCGCCTTTATTGGTTGATGCGGGCTTTTATTTGCGCCCCGAACAAAACCATTGGATTACCGCTACAGTGCCTTACGATGACGGCCCCTGTGCCATTGACGATTTCGAGCCGGATTTGAATTTGTTCGAGGACGTGATTTGGGAACAGCTTTACGCGCGTGCCCCCGGCTTTGATGCAGTCAAGGTGATCCGGCATTGGGTGGGGCATTATGATTACAACACACTGGATCAAAACGCGATTTTGGGGCCGCATCCGGTTGTGCCTAACCTGTATGTGATGAATGGCTTCTCTGGCCACGGGTTGCAGCAATCGCCCGCCGTGGGGCGTGGTGTGGCCGAGCATATTCTGACGGGGGGCTGGCAAAGCATTGATATGTCAGACCTTTCGGTAGACAGGGTGCTGTCTGGACAGGCGTTTTTAGAACGCGCAGTGGTGTAGGGCAGGGGGCATCAAGCCCCGCAGGCCGCCCGAATGGCGCGCATGTTTACGCCGTAAGGGGCAGGGTTGGATACCGAGCCACCTTTGAAAACGGCAGACCCTGCCACCAGGACATCGGCCCCGGCAGACACCACTGATGGCGCAGTATCCACCGTGACGCCACCGTCGATTTCCAGATGAATGGGCCGCGCGCCAATCATTTGCCGCAAGGATTTGATCTTTTCGATCTGGGCATGGATGAAACTTTGGCCGCCAAAACCAGGATTGACCGTCATCACGCAGATCAGATCGACCATATCCAACAGGTGCGCAACACCCTCGATCCCGGTGCCGGGATTAAGCGCCAAACCTGATTTTTTTCCTGTATCTCGAATGGCTTGCAAGGTGCGGTGAATGTGCGGGCCAGCCTCGATATGGGCGGTGATGATGTCAGCACCCGCAGCAGCGAAAGCGGCGATATAAGAATCCACCGGCGCGATCATCAAATGCACATCCATGACGCCGCGAATATGCGGGCGCAGTGCTGCGCACATGGCGGGGCCAAAGGTGATATTAGGCACGAAATGCCCATCCATCACATCAACATGCACCCAGTCGGCACCCTGATCTTCGACTGCACGGCATTCAGCGCCAAAATTGGCGAAATCAGCCGCAAGAATGGACGGCGCAATGATCAATGGGCGCGACAGCGGCATGGCGAACTTTCAGAAAATCCCGATGAACATGTTTTACGACCATGTTTCGTTTGATGCAACAATTCAGGGCAAGAATTTGCATGGTTTATCGGTTTCGTAAAATGCTTTGCAAACATTAAAAGCTGCATTGTTACAGAAAAAATGCGCTTTAGCATCAGTGGCAAAGGCCCGAGTGTCAGCACCCGTGCATTCAAACGCGACAAAACAGAAGACGAAGCCTTTACAGGCCTTGCGCGCTCGCTGTGCGTTGACCACAACACCGTGGAAAGCGGCCTATGGCACAGCCAAACCGGCGATGAAACTGGGCGCGGTGACCGTCTACGACTGACATGATTTGCCTTTCCACCACGCAAACAGGTGGATTAGCGGTACTGTTTGATCCGATAGTCTATCATTATTACATAATCAATATTATCGGATTACATCACTTGGGTCATCCGACCATACCCTTTTGCAGTGCGCTTCGACATCCGTATCGACGACCCATGGCAGAGCATCAATCCCGCCCGTTCTGGAAACTTTTTCTTAACTGCCCGTCCCGTCTGCGCGGCTGGAGTCTTGATCGCGAGCGATTCTTTTTATTCTATTTGGTGTAAAAACTTAGATATTAAGCGTTAAATTCAGGAATTGTTTCTTTTTGCCGTAATTAAAACATGCAAACGTCAGACGGACGCCGCTGAATAACCGCGAAAAGCCCTCTGGCCTTAAAAATACCCAGGAATTGACATGATCGTGCCGCGGATACAACTGTAAGTTGTAAGGGTAAGTAAATGGTACCCTAAAAAAACCTCAATCAAATAAAGGGAAGACGCACCATGGACAATCTCTTGAACAAAGCTCGCGAAGGCCGTCACGTTGCACTGGCCGGACTTGTACAGCGCAAATCAGGCAATACTTTCCGTATGATAGCAGAAGCCAACTGGGCCAACGCATCGGGCGGAAGTGCCGCACTTTTCAAATCAACCCGCGCTCGGTAATGCGCCTCGACCGGGTCTTTTACAGCCGCATGCGGTAAAAGACCCGGTCCAATCAGCATCACCATGTTGACACAGGTGTTAACAAAACAGGCGATGATCCGAGCAGTCAGTCCACATAATTACCGCGCCTGCTAAATCGTGTTGACGATTTTACCAAGGCACCACGAAAGCAAAGCCCGTCGGTAGCCCCTGCCCGCGGGCTTTTGCATGTGTATCTAAAAACTTGGTGCACCCAACAAGATTCGAACTTGTGACCTCTGCCTTCGGAGGGCAATCTCTGATGTTTGTTCGGCATTGCGTTGGTTTGTAACCTTCAGGTAACCGTCGAATATATAACGACTTTCAATTGATATTGTTTGCTTCCTCACTATGTTTCTTGCTGCGAGCTGGTAGCCATGTGGTTGCCTAACGCTCTTTCATCAAGACAGCGAGGACGTGATGACGACCAGCAGGATCGGAATCAAGGA
>JAYSPY010000036.1:0-30119 GCA_043721855.1 Pseudorhodobacter sp. | reverse complement strand
GTCCACATGCTGCGCCCCGGATCGCGGATCACCTTGATCCACCACCAAGGCGAGCCGGAGGTTGTGATGCCGACGAGCAGCTTGATATTTTGCAGCTTCGGGCGTGGCCTTCGCTGCTTTCCGGTGGCAATTTCGAACGTCACGCCGGGCAGCCAGACCCGTTCCAGCCAGCCCTTCAGCATGGCAGGCACGCCGTAATACCAGGTGGGATAGATCACGACCAAGCCTTCGGCCCATTGCAGATCGGCGACGTGGCCTGCCTGTGTGACCTGATTGCGTTCGGGGTGGGTCAGATATTGATCCCATTCTGCGGCGCTTAGCACGGGATCAAAGCCTTCGCGGTACAGATCATGCGTGCGCAAGTCGTGGCCCGCCGCACGCAAGGTGCGACAGGCAATTTCATACAAGGCCGCGCCATAGCTTTGGCTGCTTGGATGGCAGAAAATCACCAAAACGCGCATGGCCCGGCTCCTATATCAAGGCAACAAATCCATGCCGACTTTTTTGTTCACGAACTGCGTGGTGGCAACTTTTGTCACATCGACGGAGCCGGCTTCAAGAATTCCGCTTGAAACGGCCAGATCGTAAAAGCCCTGCACGCGGGCCATATCAATGGCACCGATGCCCATTTCGGCCTGTGATCCAGAGCCCATGATGCCGTATTCTTTCATCGCAGCCACTTCGGCGGTCAGCAATTCAATCGTCTGATCGGGGTTGGCAGCCATGATCGCGGCATTGGCGGCGGTATTGTCGTGGTACAGGTAGTTATACCAGCCGATTGTGGACGCATCGATGAAACGCTGCACCAGATCGGGGTTGGTTTCCACCATTTCCGTGCGCGCCTCGATCGTGGTGGAATAGGTGTTCCAGCCATAATCGGCCAGCACGAACACCTCAGGGTCGGCACCTTGGGCACGGGCGCCGTTCGGCTCTGACGTGGCATAGCCCTGCTGCACCATTTTGGGGTCTTGCAAGAATTCCGCCATGTTATAGCCGTAGGGGCGCAGGCTTTCATCCTTGAAGCCCTTGGCCTTGACCAGCCATTGCCAGAAGCTGAACTGCCCATCCTTGCCGATCAGAATCTGCGGGGCGTTGGCCAGATCCTCGAAGGATTTGTATTCGCCTTTGTGTGCCATCAAAATCTGCGGGTCTTTTTCGAAGTAGCTGGCAACCACGATGGTCGGAATGCCGTTGCGCACATTGTCCATGGATTGCAACAGGTTGCCCGCCATCAGAAAATCGAGCTTGCCTGCCGCCAGCATGGGGCGGTTGTTTACCTGTGGGCCACCCTGTTCGATGGTGACATCCAGCCCGTATTTGGCATAGGTGCCGTCGGCCAAAGCCTGATAAAAACCGCCATGCCCGCCTTGGGCCAGCCAATTGGTGCCAAAGGTCACTTTGTCTTGTGCCATAGCTTCGGTGGCCATGCCTGCCGTAGCCAAAACCGTTGCCGCAATCGCGGCGATCAGTGTTGATTTCATAATTAATCCTTTCCTGATGGGTTCACGTCTTTGCCATATCTGGCGTCCAGCCCCGGGTTTTGCCCGGATTCATCAGGCCATACGGATCGGCCTGTTTCTTGAAATCTATCTGGCTGGTTTCGATGGTCTTCATGCCGCCGTCTTCAATGGTAATGACATGCGGGTCATAGATGGTGCATCCGTCAAGCCGTTCCATTTCCTCGATAATCGCGTAGGTCCGTTCGCGGCTGACCCAGCGCAGAAGCGGCAGGGCGAAGATCTGCACCTCGCCGCCCATGCGCGCCATCTCATGGTGAAAATACACCTCATCGCCGTAGCGCGCGATTTGGCGCATCACGAGGGCCGGGTCAAAAGGGTGCGGATAGGCCAGTTGCAGATAGGTCCAGATGCCGGGTTCCACCTTCAGCGCCTGCAAGGTGGTGTGGTTCCAGCCGCATTCCCAGGCGGGGGGCAGATTGGCGGCCTCTATTTCATGCAAGGTCTTTTGCAAGGTGATCTGGCCCTTGTGTTTGGCCACGAATGCGGCAAATGCCGGGGCTGCATCGGGCGCTACCATTGAGAATACGGCGTCTTTACCTGCCGGGAAATAGTCCGCGAGGCGCTTGTAGAACCGCGCAAAGCGGCGCTCCACCACGGTCATCAAAAAGCAATCCAGCCCTTCACTTTGGGCGGCAGCGGCAAAGCGCAAGGCGGCGTCGTAGCCATCAAACAGTGCCGTCGTGTGCAGCCAGTCGGTCTGCGGCACCAGCGCATAATCCATGGCGGTGATGATGCCGTTGGTGCCATAAGCGTGCTGCACTTTCAGAATATCCGCGCCGTGCAACTCGATGATCTGCGGTTCCGGCTCCACCGTGACAATCCGCACATAAGTGATGTTCGATCCATCGCGCAGCATACCGTTGCGAAGGCTGCCAATGCCGCCGGACCCGCCCGACACAAATCCGGCCATCGTCGCCAGCCGCTTGGTCGATGGAAACATCGACAGCATTTGCCCGGTGGCGGCAACCGCCTTTTCCACGCCTTCCATGCGCGCACCGGCCTCGCAGACCACACGGCCGGGGGTGATGCTGATCACCCGGTCCAGCTTGACGGTTTCCAGAATAACCCCGCCTTCCATCGGCACGCATTGGCCGTAGTTTCCGGTGCCGCCACCGCGAATGGTCAGCGGAATGCGGTGGTGGGCTACGGCGGCGGCGATGGTGATCACCTCGGCCTCGGTGCGGGGTTGCACGACCAGTTGGGCGGACAGGCCGTCAAGGTCTGCCGTCAGGATTGGCGAATACCAATAGTAATCCTTTGATTTCAGACCCACATATTTCGGGTCATCATGGCAGGGAATATCGCCAATCGCGGCGCGGAAAAGGCCAAGTGTTTCGGCGGATACGGTCATGCGGCGGCATCCTGTGTTGTCGCCAATCCGGCACGGTAAATCTGGCGGGGGGCACGGGGGTTGCTGATGGCGGATCGCCAGTCTGCCCCGGCAATCAGGATGAAATCGGCAGGCGCGCCGACGGCGATTTTCGGGGCGGGCACACCCATCGCCAGGGCGGGCGCGGTGGTGATGGCATCCAGCCATTCTGCCGGTTCAATATGCGCCGCAATCGCCGCTATGCGCAGCGTATCCAGCGGGTCGTAGGTGCCGTAGGGGTAGAACGGATCGGCCACATTATCGGCGCCCAGCAGCACCTGCACGCCGGCGGCGCGCAGTTCATGCACCGGGGCCAGACCGCGCAGCCGGGACGTGCGACCGGGGGTCATGTCTTGCAGGTAAAGATTGGTCGACGGCAGCACCGTCAGCGCCACACCGGCACTTGCAGCCGCATCCATCACGCGGGCCACGTCACCCGCTGGCCGGATTGACAGCGAACACGCATGCCCGCACAGAACCCGGCCTGCGAGGCGATATTTGGCGGTCAGGGCGACGATGGTATCAAACCCGTTCGCCTCGGGGTCCAGCCCTTCATCGACATGGAAATCAAGGCGCAGGTCGTAGCGCGCGCCTTGGGCAAACACCCGGTCCAGCTTTGCGGCCAAATCGGCGTTGCGATAGACAAACGCGCCCAGAGTGTCGCCATCTTTGGCAACAGCCGCTGCAATTTTCGGCGCTTCATCCGCGTCACCAATCAGGTCTATCGAGCCCAAGGCGCTGCGTTGCAGGATCATCTGCCCGCGCCAGTCTTGCATTGCCTCGGCCATCACTGACCACGCTAATGGGGTAATTCCCGATTCAGTCCAATCCACATGGCTGCGCAGTGCAGATACGCCATTGGCGTAAGCGTCCTGCAACCCTTGGCCGATACGGGCGCGCAGATCGTCCTCGGTCCAGTTCACCTTATCGGTCGCCATCGCCTCGATCGCGCCAAAAAGCCCCGGTTGCAGCGCCCGGCAGCGATACGCGGTAAAGGTCTTGTCCAGATGCACATGCGGGTCAATCGGCAGCGGCAGGATCACATGCGTGGCCGGGCCGGGGGCCGCATCAATCGCCGCGATGCGCCCATGATCCAGCCGCAGGGCGACGGTGCGGCCATCAAGGTGGATGTGGGACAGATCAGGTATCACGCCGGATCTCACTTTCATGCCAATGGCCCAGCACGCGGCGCGACAGCCATGATGTGATCAGGAAAATCACGATTCCCAGCGCCGATACCAGCACCAGTGCGGCAAACATCCGGGGGATTTCTGACCGGAACGACGATTCAATGATGCGGCTGGCAAGCCCGGTGTTCTGCCCCGCAGCCCCTGCCACAAATTCCGCCACCACCGCCCCGATCAGCGACAATCCGCCCGCCACTTTCAGCGCCGACATGAAATAGGGCAGGGCCGACGGGGCCAGCAGATAGCGCAGCCGTTGCCAAGGCGTGGCGCGGTACAAAGTGAACAAATCCCGCAGGTTATGGTCGGCAGACCGCAGACCCATGACAGTGCCGGACAGGATCGGAAAGAACGCCACGATCCACGCGCAGATCAGCAGGGCGGCAAAGGTGCTGTCCACATAGATCAGGATCAAGGGCGCTATCGCCACCACGGGCGTGACTTGCAAGATCACGGCAAAGGGAAACAGGCTCATCTCAACCGGCCGCGACAGCGCGAAGAGCGCCCCTAGCAGCACGCCGCCGATGATCGCCAGCCCCAGCGACATGAAGGTCAGCTTCACCGTAAACCACGCCGATACCATCAGGCTTGGCCCGTCTTTCATCAGCGTTTCGGCAATCAGGCTGGGCGCAGGGATCAGGTAATGCGGAATTTCATAATGCCGCACCGCCCATTCCCACGCGGCAATCGCCAGGCAAATCGTCACAATCGGCATCACCCAGGACAATACCGCCTCGCGCCGCGCCCGGATCAGGTGTTCGGTGTTGATCGGGGCTGCGTCCAAGGTGGGATCAATGGTCGATGTCATTGGCATCCAACGTTCCTTTCAACGTGTCCGACACGCGGCGGCATTGGTGCGAAAATTCGGGGCTTAGACGGTAATCATCCGATCTTGGCCAAGGGTCGTTTAGCGCAATTTCCGCCGCAACCCGCCCAGGACGCGCGGCCATCACCACGACGCGGTTGGACAGGTAGACGGATTCGAACACCGAATGGGTGACGAACACCACCGTCAGCCCCAGCGTCGCGGCCAGGCGCACGACATCATCGTTGAGCTTGGCGCGGGTCATCTCGTCCAGTGCCGCGAAGGGTTCATCCATCAGCAGAATGCGCGGCTGCGTCACCATGGCGCGGGCAATCGACACCCGCATTTTCATGCCGCCCGACAGCGCGCGCGGGTAGCTTCCGGCAAATTTCGATAGCCCCACATCGACCAGCGCCTTTTGCACGCGGGGGCCAGCCTGAGCGCGGTTGATACCCGCCAGTCGCAGGGGAAGATACACGTTATCTTCGACCGTGGCCCAGGGCATCAGGGTCGGTTCCTGAAACACAAAGGCCAGATCCTGTTCGGATTTTCGGTCTGGCGGCGTGATCGTGATGGTGCCTGCAGTCAGCGGCAGCAGTCCCGCAATCATCTTTAATGCTGTGGATTTGCCACAGCCCGATGGCCCGAGAAAAGATATGAAATCGCCTTGGTTGATGGTCAGCGACATGCTTTCCACCGCCAGAATGTCTTTGCCAAAGCGCTTTTGCACCCGGTTTAAGGTGATGATCGGCGAGCCGGTCATGCAAAGGCGTCGGGGTTGGCGGTGGTATCCAGAAAGGATAGCGGCATGCGGTGAACTTCGTCCAGCAGCAGGGCAATCTGGCGCGCAGCATGGGCGATGAAGGCATGGCCCTTGTCCGCCGTGGCCTTCGTGGCATCGCCGCATGCCCCTGCCGCGTTCATATCCTGCGCTTGCCAGCCAATTTTGCCCGCGTTTGACAGGCCCAGATGCGTGTTTTGTTGCGCTATATCGGCAATCACCGGATGAAAATTGCGGGCGTGGGTCATCTGCACAAGATCCGATTTCAGCGCCAGCATCACCGACGTTTCCAGATCGCCCGCATGAATGCCAAACCGCGCTTCATCTGGCGCGAGAAGCCCATCTGGGTGGCCCATGGCAAACCAGTTGGCGCAAACCGTCAGCATCTTGTGTTTCACCCGCAGATCGCGCGCGACGATATCCATCACGGATATCTGCCCGCCGTGGGAATTCAGCAGCACCAGTTTGCGAACGCCAGCGGCAGCCACGCAATCGCCAATCTCAGACCACATCGCCATCAGCGTCTGCACCGAAAAGGTCAAAGTGCCGGGCCAGGCGGAGTGTTCGTTGCTTTTGCCGACGGGCAGCGTTGGCAGAAACAGTGCCGGGCAATCGGGCGAAATTTCGGGCAGGGTTGCGGCAATGATGCCATCCAGAATGGCCTGATCCACCGACAGCGGCAAATGCGGCCCGTGTTGTTCTATCGCGCTCACGGGCAGCACGGCGATCAGATTGCCCCGGTCGAGTGCGGCAAAATCCCGCGCCGTGTAATCGGCCCAAAAGCGGTGTTGCAGTGCCATCAGTTGCCCCCAACCGCGCGCAGGGGCCTGCCCGGGGCGAGGCCCGCAATCACCCGTAAAATCGAATTCCGGTCGATGCCGAAATGGTGGTAAAGATCGGACACGGTGCCGGTTTGGCCGAAATGTTCGACGCCAAGGCCAGCAACCTTGTGGCCCTGCACAGACCCAACCCAGCTTAGCGTGGCCGGATGCCCGTCGATCACCGTGACCAGCAGACAATCGCGCGACAGGGGGGCCAAAAGCGCCTCGATATGGCTTTGCGCCACCCGCCCGTTGATCCGCGCGGTTTGCGCGGCTTGCCAGCCTGCGTTCAGACGGTCGGCGGAGGTTACCGCCAAAATCCCCACATCGCGCCGCCCTTCGGACAGCGACGATGCCGCCGCAATCGCCTCGGTCGCGACGGTGCCCTGATAGGCGATCACCACTTCGCAGTTCGGCCCCGGTTCGCGCAGCCAATAGGCGCCGTCGATCACACCTTTGCGGATGGTATCAAGCTGGCGTTTGGGTTGTTCCAGCGTGCGGGTGGACAAGCGCAGATAAACCGACCCACCGCCCGCCTCGCGCTGCCAATCGGCACCGTCGGCGCGCGCTGCGTCACGCTGCATGTAGGCAAAAGCCCATTCCATGATGCAGGCCAATTCATCCGCAAACGCAGGCTCGAAACTTGCAAGCCCGTCCTGCGCCATGCCAATCAAAGGCGTGCCAATCGATTGATGCGCGCCGCCTTCAGGGGCCAGCGAGACGCCGGATGGCGTCGCTACCAGCAAAAACCGCGCCTCTTGGTAACAGGCGTAGTTCAGTGCATCCAACCCCCGCGCGATGAAGGGGTCATACAGCGTGCCGATGGGCAAAAGGCGGGTGCCAAACAAACTGTGGCTAAGACCTGCCGCACCAAGCAGCAAGAACAGGTTCATTTCGGCAATGCCCAGTTCCAGATGCTGGCCTTCGGGCGAAAACTGCCATTTCTGCGCCGACACCACCTTTTCATCACGAAAGGTATCGGCACGGCCTTCGCGGGCAAACAGACCCCGACGGTTGACCCATCCGCCAAGATTGGTGGATACGGTCACATCAGGTGAAGTTGTCACAATACGCGCGGCAAGCGCGCTGTCGGATTTGGCAATCGCGTCAAGAATTTTGCCAAAGGCAGCTTGTGTCGAAATCTCATCATCCGCCAGTGGCGCAATAGGCGGCACCTCGATCTGCAGCGAAGTCGTGGCACGGGTGCCCTTGGCATTGAACGGCACGCGGGCCAAAAGCGCGTGCAAGGCAGCATCCGTCAGCCCGGTGCCTTCAGCCTTGTCCCATTCATGCCCCGGACGAATGCCCATGCGCGATTGAAATCCTTCCATCTGCGCGACAGTCATCAAACCGGCGTGGTTGTCCTTGTGCCCCGCCAAAGGTGTGCCCCAACCTTTGACGGTATAGGCCACAAACACCGTCGGGCGGTCGTGCAATGCCGCTGTATCAAAAGCCGCCTGCACCGAAGCCAAACAATGCCCGCCCAGGTTTGCCATCAATTGGGCAAGCTCGTCATCAGACCTCCGGTCCAGCAACGCTGTCACCACGCCCTGATCGCCGATCTCCTCCATCAGGCGTTTGCGCCATCCGGGCCCGCCTTGATACATCAGCGCAGAATAAAGCTGGTTCGGGCATGCGTCGATCCAGCCGCGCAATGCCCCGCCGCCCGGCTCTGTAAATGCTGCCTCTTGCAGCGCGCCGTATTTCAGGGTGACGACATCCCAGCCAAACGCATGAAAGATCGCGCCAAACCGTTCCGACAGGCCTTCGTGCACCACGCCATCAAGGCTTTGGCGGTTGTAGTCGATGATCCACCAACAGTTACGAAGACCGTGCTTCCAACCCTCTTGCAGGCATTCGTAAATGTTGCCTTCGTCAAGTTCCGCGTCACCCACAAGGGCCACCATGCGCCCCTCGGGGCCTGATCCCAAACCCTTGGCGCGCACGTAATCCTGTATGATGGATGCGAAGGCGGTGATCGCCACACCAAGCCCGACGGAGCCTGTGGAAAAATCCACATCCGCGGTATCCTTGGTGCGTGACGGGTAGGATTGCACACCGCCAAACCCGCGAAAGTTTTGCATCTTATCAATCGTTTGGTTGCCAAACAGATATTGGATTGCATGAAACACAGGCCCCGCATGAGGCTTTACCGCCACGCGGTCCTGGGGCCGCAAGGCGTTGAAATACAGCACCGTCATCAGTGTCACCATCGACGCGCAAGACGCCTGATGTCCGCCGACCTTCAACCCGTCGGTCTTTGAGCGCAGATGATTGGCGTTGTGGATCATCCATGCCGACAGCCAAAGCGCCTTACGCTCCAGCACTTTCAGCTCGGTGATCGACAGTTTTGCCATTGGTCTTGCCCCCCGGCCCAGCGACGCATATCGCATGTTCCGCGCAACAAACCAAAGAGTCAAACCATTTGCTTTGTGTCGCTGGCGAGTTTCGCAGTGAGCCGCCAGATTTTGGCGCGCATGGGCAGGGTCGTGGCGAAAATTTGGGCGCGGGGTCAACGGATGCAGCCATAGACCTTGCCTGAAAGGTGGAATAACGTTCGGGGGTAAAGGCCCCTGGCGGGCAAAGACAGTGAAGAGGCCATGATGAAAATACGCGCGGTTGTGTGGGGCGAGAATGTGCATGAGATGACGAATAAGGTAGTGTCTGATCTGTATCCTCAGGGCATGCACGGCTGCATTGCGGCGGCGCTGAACGGCGATCCGGGGATCACGGCGACGACGGCCACACTGCAGGAACCGGACCACGGCTTGCCCGCCGCGCGGCTGGCCGAAACTGACGTGCTTTTGTGGTGGGGCCACGCAGCACATGGCGAGGTTGACGATGCTGTGGTTGACCGTGTCGCCGAACAGGTCTGGGCGGGGATGGGTCTGATTGTGCTGCATTCCGGGCATTTTTCCAAGATCTTCAAACGCTTGATGGGCACGCCCTGCAACCTGACGTGGCGCGAAGCGGGGGAGCGGGAACGGCTATGGCTGACCTCGCGCAATCACCCGATTGCCGCCGGGTTGCCGGATCATTTCGAACTGGAGAATGAGGAAATGTATGGCGAGCCGTTTGGCATTCCCGACCCGTTGGAAACCGTCTTCATCAGCTGGTTTCAGGGCGGCGAGGTGTTCCGGTCTGGCGTCACCTACAAGCGGGGGGCGGGCAATGTGTTCTATTTCCGCCCCGGCCACGAAACCTATCCGACCTACCATGATAGCAATGTGCAGACCGTTCTGCGCAATGCGGTGAAATGGGCGCATAACCCGGCCGCGCGGATTAAAGATCCAACCGCCGCGCCAAACGTGCCCGTCGATGTGGCGCTGGAGCCGCTGGTGCAGCGCGGTGCGCGCCTGCATCATGACGGGATGGAAGGCTTGCGATGACCCCGGTTCGCGTTCTGATCCTTGGCACCGGCGGCATGGCCAATTCCCATGCCGAAGCCTATAGCGCCATGCCCGGCGTCACCCTTGTGGCGGGCATTGATACTGACGCAGAACGGCTTGCAGCGTTCAATGCGAAACACGGCATTGCGCATGGTTTTGCGTCAGTCGCCGATGCGCTGGTCTGGGGCGAATTTGATGCCGTATCGAATGTCACCCCCGACCCCGTGCATTACCCGACCACGATGCCGATGCTGGCTGCGGGCAAGCATGTGCTGTGCGAAAAACCGCTGGCCGCGAATTACCCGCATGCGGCAGACATGGCTGCCGCAGCCGCCCGCGCGGGCGTGGTGAACATGGTCAATCTGACCTATCGCAATGGTCCCGCCGTGATGCATGCGGCCAGTCTGGTGCAGGATGGCGCCATCGGCGAAGTCCGGCATTTCGAGGCGTCCTATCTGCAAAGCTGGCTCACGCAGCCCGCTTGGGGCGAATGGACGACCGAGACGCAATGGCTGTGGCGGCTATCGTCAGCGCATGGGTCTTTGGGGGTGTTGGGCGATATTGGTGTGCATATCCTTGATTTCGCCACGCTTGTGGCGGGGTCAGGGGCATCCAATGTATCGTGTCGCTTGACGACATTTGACAAAGCACCGAATGGCCGCATTGGTGAGTATGTTCTGGACGCCAATGACAGTTTCAACATGCATTTGCGGCTGCAAAACGGCGCGGTTGGCGTGGTCCATGCTTCGCGCATGGCGACGGGGCATTTCAACGATCTTCGGTTGAGAATATTCGGCACCAAAGGCGGTTTGGAAGTGCGCTATGAAAACAATGTCAGTGCGCTGCGTGCCTGCACGGGCGCTGATATGTTGACCGCGACATGGCACGGTGTAGATGTCCCAGCGGTGCAGACCAATTACCAGCGGTTCATCGCAGCCGTGCGTGCAGGCACCGCGGTGTTGCCGGATTTTGCGCGTGGGGCAGAGCTGCAAAAAGTTCTTGATCTGGCCCTGCAATCGGATGCCCAAGGGTCGGTTGATCTGGCTGTGGTTTAAACGCAAGCAGCCCCGGCCTGTAAGCTTCTGTCGCCGCACAGACCACCGTTTATTCCGCCGGGGATACCACCAGCGGCATCTGTATGACTACATGAAGACCGTCTATGCCCGTGCTGGCAACCCGGAGATTATCCAGCTGCCGCTGACCAGTTTCGACAAGAATTTTGCATTGAACGCCATGGCAGCCGAGTCTTGGGGACAATCGACGGACGGCCTGACACGGACCTTCAAATTGCGTGATGGCTTGGTGTGGAGCGATGGCGCACCGCTTGTGGCCAACGACTATATCCTTGCGCTGCATCGCGCGGCCACCACCTGCTATGATTTCGCGTGGCATTGGGACTATGCACGCGGCATCAAAAACTTGGCCCCGGTCACTGAAGGCAAGGCCGATGTGGCCACGCTTGGCATATCTGCGCCCGATGACAAAACCATCGTGATTGTGACAGAGGCCCCGAAACCCTATCTGCCCGGTGTGGTCAGCCTGTGGTATCCGGTGCCGGTGCATGTCTGGGAAAAGCTGGGCGATGAATATGCAGCCAACGTCGAAACCCTTGTCTCCTCTGGCCCTTTTATCGTGGAATTATTGGAAAAAAGCCAACAAATACATGGTGTTATTGAAAAACCCCACTTACACCGCCTCTTGGCAATCTATGGTGGAGCGTCTGGAAATTGACCCATCGCTTGGCGCACCATAGGTTCGTTTGCTTGCCTTCATGGCAGGTGAGGCCGATTTTACCTTTCTCAACACCGGGCAAATTCCTTTCGTCAAAGAACGGTTCCCGGACCAGTTGACCACCAACGCGGTATTTGCCACCACCTATATGTCGTTCGATCTGGCCTTGCCGCCGTTTGACAATATTGATGTGCGCAAAGCCCTGCAATACGCCATCTACCGGAACGAGATGACGGCGACGGTTCTGAAAGACCTTGCCATTCCCGGTAAATCCCTGCTGCCGCCGGGCTACCCTGGCTATAATGACGCGATCACCCGCCAATGCTGCAATACCTGCAGGCCGAGTTCAAAGAAAACCTTGGCATCACCATGAACCTGAAAATCCTTCCACAAAGGGAATGGATGGCGGGGATGCTGGAAAAGAAGAACAACCTTTTCTGGGCACCCTATGAATATGACTACATCGGCCCGTCAAATTTCTAAGGCATTTTCTACAAAGGCGGGCGGCATGATCACAAGATCAAGGCCTGTGACGATCTGGTTGCCGCCGCAGATGGCTACCCGGGCTGGAGCGAGCGCGCAAAGCTGTATCAGCAGGCCGAACAGGTGCCGATCGACAACGCGTCGTTCATCCCGCTGGTGCATCCGATCAAACTCACCGCGGTCAGCAAGTCGCTGCAAGGCGAAGGCACGACGCCCAACAATCCGGGCTTCACGCCGCTGCGCCAGATGGGGCTTTATTTCTACACCCATGTTACCAAGCAGTGGGCTTGCCAAACCTGCATTCTCCGGGCCAATTCCGGGGGATGCTGCCCAAAGGGCACCGCAATACCGCTGGTTGAAATAGCCGAGATGAACAGCTAACCGCATGAATTGTCTGGCAGGCAGCGCCAGCGCGTGGCCATCGCGCGTGGGCTGATCCAGCGGCCACAGGTGTTGGTGGCGGATGAACCCACATCTGCCCTTGATGTGTCGGTTAAGGCGCCGATCATCAACCTGCCGTTGGATTTGCAATCCGTGCTTGGCATGGCGATTCTGTTCATCAGCCATGATCTGTCGATTGTCCGATCCCTGACCACCCGCGTTGCCGTGATGTTCAATGGCCGGATTGTGGAGGAAGCCTTGAGCGAGGCGATTTTCACGGCCCCGCGCCACCCCTACACCCGCATGGTGCTGGACGCGATTTCGGTCACAAACCCCCACGACAGATGGGTCAGAACTTTCCAAAGCCGCGCCCAGATCGAGGCTGCAACGCCGCGTTTAGCCGTTGGGGATGTGGTTGGTGCCAAGGCATCGGGCCAGCCTCACCTTGTCGCTATCACCGAAAACCACTTGGTCGGGGCGGTTTTCACATGGCAGGTGCCGCGCCATGATCCGCCTTAGTCTTGGCAGGCTCGCCTCTGTCGGGCTGACCTTCTTTGTCGTTTCAATCATCGTGCTTGTGATGATGCACGCGGTGCCGGGGGGGCCGTTCGATGGGTTTGACATGCCGGTGTCCGGCGCGGTGAAAGCCAAGCTGAACGCCAGCCACGGCCTTGATCGCCCGCTTTATGTGCGGTATTTCAATTGCATGTGGGGTGTGCTGCATGTTGATTTCGGGGTGCCGTTTCAAAGCCCCGGCGAAACCGTGTGGCAGCTTTTGGGTCGGGCATGGCCGCCAAGCCTGCTGCTGGGGGGACTTGGTGGGATCATCGGCATGCCTCTGGGCGCGCTTGCGGGCGACTATGGCGGTCGCGCCGATTGGGTGGTGATGCGGTTGATTGAACTGTTCTCGGTCGTGCCGCCGCTTCTTGCAGCCATGCTGCTCGGCGCGCTGACGCAGGGTGGCTTTGCCACCATCGAGCTGACCGCGGCGATGTTTGGCTGGGTGCAGGTTTGCCTTTTGGTGCGCGCGCAGGTCAAAGCGTTTCGCGAAAAGGAATTTGTGCGTGCAGCACAAGCGATGGGGGCCAGCCCGTGGTATATCATCCGCCGCCACCCGATACCGCATTGCATTTCGCCCATCATCGTGGGGTTTGTGCTGGCCATTCCGCTGGCGATAATGCTAAAGGCGTCGCTTGGTTTTCTGGGCATCGGCGTGCCGCCACCCACGCCAATCTGGGGTCAGATGATCAATACCGGCATGAATTTCATGTATTTTTACTGGCATATGGCGGTGTTTCCCACCGCCGCACTTGCCATCACCGTGCTTGCGACCACGCTCTTTGGCGACGGTTCGCGCGATGCCCTTGATCCCACCCTGAAGGGGCGATGAGATGACCGAAAACCTGGCCGCGCTGTTCCTGCTGCGCCCCGATGTGACGTTTCTGAACCATGGCTCTTACGGGGCCTGCCCCCGCCCCGTGTTTGAGCAATATCAACGCTGGCAAATGCAGCTGGAGGCGCAGCCGGTGGCTTTTCTTGATCCGGCGCGTGGTCTGTCCGGCTGGCGGCGCGACGCGCGGGTGGCGATGGCAGGCGAACTTGGCACAAGCCCTGATAACATCGTCGGCGAAACCAATGCCACTGCGGCGCTGAACATCGTGGCCCAATCGCTGGATCTGAAACCGGGCGATGAGATCCTGACCACTGATCATGAATATGCAGCACTGGAAAAAACCTGGGCCTATGTCGCGCGGCGCAGCGGGGCCAGAATTGTCGTGGCCACTGTGCCGCTTCCCCTGACAACCGAAGCCCAATTCACCGATTGCCTGCTGGCCGCGATCACCCCCCGAACCCGCGTTATCTTTCTAAGCCATATCACCTCTGCCACAGCCCTTGTCTTTCCCATCGACAACATTGTGGCTGAAGCCCGTGCGCGGGATATTTATACCGTGATCGACGGTGCGCATACGCCGGGCCACATCGCGCTTGATCTTGATGCTTTGGGCGCAGATTTCTATGCGGGCAACTGCCACAAATGGTTGATGGCCCCGAAAGGATCGGCATTTCTTTATGTTCGCCCCGAATTGCAGGCGATGATCAACCCGCTGGTGATCAGCCACGGCTGGACCGATGACGCAGTTGAGCCCGGTCCTTTTGGCAATACCGCCTTCATCGACCGGTTGGAAATGCAAGGCACCCGTGACCCCGCCGCATGGCTGGCGGTGCCTGCCGCCATTGCGTTTCGGGCGCAGCATGGTTGGGACGACGTGGCCCAACAATGCCGCGACTTGGTGCAAGATACTGCACGACGGGTGGCTGACCTGACAAATCTTCCCGCATTCAGCAGCCCGCAGTTTTGCGCGCCGCAGATGGTTTCCATGCCGGTGCAGCCTTGCGATGTGGCCGACCTGCAACGCCAGCTTTTGGTGCAATACGGCATCGAAATACCATGCTTTATCTGGGCGGGGCATCATATCGTTCGCGTATCTGCACAAGGTTACAATACGCAAGCGCAGATGGATCAGCTTGTTCATGCCTTGGACGCGTTGCTGAAATAGGTCGGTTTTGCGCGACGATTTGGCGCAAAAGACTTATGGCGCTTGACAGACGGCCCGCAACCGTGGCCCGCAATGCGCATAGGATTAACAGGATCGCCCAATGAAACATGCCGGCACCCTCAGCTATCTTGAACCGCTTGAAACCCCCACACGGGGTGTCGCGGTGATTGATGCGCTGGCTGACATGATCGGTCGTGCGGGCCTTGATGTGGGCGACCGTCTGCCACCCGAAGTGGCGATGGCCGCAACCCTTGGCGTGGGCCGGTCCACCATCCGCGAGGCGCTGAATCGTTGGGAAGGGCTTGGCATCATCCGGCGCAGACGCGGCGACGGCACTTATCTGACCGCAAAAGTGCAAAGTTCCGGCGGCCCGCTGCCCACCCTGATCCGCATGGAAGGCGAGGCACTGTTGCGGCTGTTGGAAGTGCGCCGTGCGCTGGAAACTGCAACGGTCCGCGCGGCCGCGCTGAAAGCCAGCCCGGCACAACGGATTGAAATTGCCCGCCTTTGTGACGCCTTGTTCTGTGTGGTTGATAGCGGAGAGCCTTATCAACTTGCCGATGCCGCTTTTCATGGCGCAATTTCTGATGCAACTGGCAACCCGATGTTTGGCCAAATCCTGACCCGCCTGAACGATGCGCTGGAACGGTCACATGAATCGCCGTTTAGCCGCCGCGGCTTTGGACTGCGATCTTTCCCGCATCACCGCACGCTGAGTGACGCCATCGTCAACGCAGATGCAAACGGGGCCGAAGGGGCCATCACCGCAATCATCGATGCAGTCGAGGACGAAATTCGCCAGATCATCGCCCCAATTGTTGTCGTATCCTGACCTTTGCGCCGATCCACACCCAATCTGCAAAACCAGCGCTTATTGCAAAAATAGCGTGATCTGCGTAAGCCTTCAGACATGACTGCCCATTCAGAAAAAACCAGACACCTGGAACAGGCCCTGCGCGATGCCGGGCTGCGGATGACGCGTCAGCGCTTGGTTTTGCTTGAGGTTCTGGCCGGGGCCAGTGATCACCCTGACGCGGCAGAATTGCATAAGCGCGTTCAGGCCCGTGACGCCGGTGTATCGCTTGCCACCGTTTATCGCACATTGTCCGAACTGGAAGCGCAGGGCGTTATCCAACGCCATGCATTTGACGGTGCCTCTGCCCGGTTTGAGACCGCCGACCCAGCGCATCATGACCACATGATAGATGTCGAAAGCGGGGCTGTGGTTGAATTCCGGTCCGACCGCATTGAACGCCTGCAGGCCGAACTGGCAGCGGAATTGGGATACGAAATTGTCCATCACCGCCTGGAGCTTTATGTGCGCCGCAAGCCTGTGGAGTGATGGCGCGGCTTTCGGTTTATAGTGACGGCGCGGATGTGGTTTTTGACCAAACGGCCGACTGCATCCGCAGCATAATTAACCTGTCCGATTCCAAACCTTCACGATTCCGGATACTTGCTATGCACCGCTACAATGCAGTTGCAGCATTTTCTGGCTGGGCCATATCACTCAATTCCGAATCACTCTGCTGGCTGAGGCGCAAAAATTGCTCAGACTCAGCCGATAAGCGGTGTGTTTAGGGTGGCATTTAGCGCGACGCATTCCGGCCAAACTGCCTGATTGGGCCTATGGCGCGGCCTAATTCCTGCAAGTCTGTCTGAATTGATGAAAGTTTAAACTAATACCTGTCCAAAAAGACTAGTCCCAGAAGCCATCTTCTCAGCCGTGCAAAGACGTGGCAAACACCGACTCGTAAAGAGTAAGAGTGAAAATGATGAGTAACAGTAAACATTGCCTTGGCTTAAGTGTTGATTTTCGTGCCGTGACGAGTAGCTCTGTATTTCCAGATTTGTGCCCTATTGAAACAACTGAAATTTTAACCTCTCAAAGACGCGTCAAACTGGTTTTGGCCATGTTTGGCGCGTCTTGCAGACGTTTTATGTCAAGTCTACCTTAGATTGATTTGCTTGTGATTGCGGCGATGGTGTTGTTGGCAATCGCCTGATTGATGGAGACGCAGGTTGACCTACGATGTATTTTTTTGGTTGGTGATTGGTTTTTTCATGGCGGGCTCGCCGTTGTTTGTGTTTCCTGGCCAGTTGTCAGGTTGCCGGGTTTAATTGCAGCAAGTTCCTGATTTTGTTCAGTTTTTGGCGAAACAATTTTTCACGATCTTGATTGCAAGCTTTGCGATCGGCCGCAACAGGGGGCGCGCACCATATATTGGTGCATCACCCGCCTCGGCGAAATCGCGCCCGGCGTTTGACCAAAACCGGCTTTTCAATTAGGTTTCTGGCAAAGACCAGACCCCGAAGAAAGCCCAATCCATGCCAGCGCTGACCTGCTTCAAAGCCTATGATATTCGCGGCATTGTTGGCACTGATTTGACTTCGGACATCGCTTTTTCCATTGGCCGTGCCTTTGCCCAAACGCTTTGTGCCAGGTGTGTTGTCATCGGCAGGGACTGCCGGCCATCCTCGCTTGAACTGCTGCAAGCCACGGCAAATGGGCTGATGGCCGCTGGGGCCGATGTGCTTGATCTGGGCCTTTGCGGCACGGAAGAGATGTATCACGCCACCACCCATTTTGGCGCAGATGGTGGTATTGAAATAACTGCGTCGCACAATCCAGCGCAGTACAACGGCATGAAAATGGTTGGCCGCGGCTCTGCGCCCCTGGACCCTGCCACAGACTTTTCCGCCATTCGTGTGCTTGCCGAAAGTGCAGATTTCCATCCTGCCAAACGGGGTGAATTCCAGCCTGCGACTGGCGCACGGGATGCTTACACCGCGCATGTCCTGGGTTTTATCACGCCCGCTGCGATCAAACCGCTTACTATCCTTGTCAATGCCGGAAATGGTGCGGCTGGCCCCACTTTCGACGCGCTTGCAACGGCCCTTGGTGCCACGCCGCTGCGCTTTATTCGCCACAACCATCCACCCGATGGCACGTTCCCAAATGGCGTGCCCAATCCGCAGCTGGTGCAAAACCACGCCATGACAGCGGATGCCGTTATTGCCTGCGGTGCCGATATGGGGGTGGCGTGGGACGGCGATTTTGATCGGTGTTTCATGTTCGATCATACCGGCGCTTTTATCCCGGGTGAATATATCGTGGGTCTGCTGGCACAGGCTTTTCTGGCCAAAGAACCGCAGGCCGCCATCGCCTATGAACCCCGCGTGATCTGGAATACCCAAGACATTATCGCCAAGTTCGGCGGGCGCGCGATCTTGTCGAAAACCGGCCACAGCCACATGAAACGCGCCCTGCGCGATCACAACGCTGTCTACGGCGGCGAAATGTCTGCGCATCATTATTTTCGCGATTTCATGGCCTGCGATTCCGGGATGATCCCGTGGTTGCTGGTGGCCGAACTGATGGGCCGCACGGGGCAAACTTTGGCGAACCTTGTAGCCCCCCGAGTGGCGGCTTTTCCGTCGTCAGGTGAAATCAATTTCACGCTGGCTGATCCGAAAGCGGCTATCGCCCGCGTGGCGGCAGTGTTTGCCCCGACGGCCACGGCAATTGACGAAACAGACGGGCTTAGTATTAGCTTTGCCAATTGGCGGCTAAATCTGCGCCATTCTAACACCGAAGCTCTGCTGCGCCTGAATGTCGAGGCGCGGGGTGATCGTGCACTGGTTTCCCAGGCTGTTGCCAAAATTACCGCCTTGATCGACGGCCAAGCCCCTTAAGGCCTGACACAACAGCGCGATTGCACTTGCACTGCACCGCTTTTCGCGGCTTGCCTGCATGACAACACAGCATTCTTTGGATCGACCATGACTCAACCCCAATTGCGCGCGGCCGATGTGCTGGCAAAACGGCTTTACGCCGCGGGCTGCCGCTTTGCCTTTGGTATGCCGGGGGGCGAAGTTCTGACCCTGATCGACGCATTGGAAAGCGCGGGCATCCGGTTTATCCTTGTGCGCCACGAAAATTCCGGCGGGTTCATGGCCGAAGCGGTCTATCATCGCACAGGCGCGCCGGGCATCTTGGTGGCAACCCTTGGGCCGGGCGCGTTGAACGGCATCAATGTGGTGGCCAACGCATTGCAAGACCGCGTGCCGCTGATCGTGCTGAGCGGGGCCGTTGATGCGGATGAGGCGCAGACCTATCCCCATCAGGTTCTGGACCAGCCGCAGGTGTTTCGCCCGATCACCAAAGCCACCTTTACCCTGACCGCCGGGGCCGCGTTGGTGATCATCGACAAGGCCATTGCTATCGCCACCGAAGGCCGCCCCGGTCCGGTGCATATCGACGTGCCGATTGGTGTCGCCGATACAATGATCCCCGCCGCCCATGCGCCGCTTGGCCCACGCCCCGGCCCTACAATGCCGGCCCCCGGCCCGATGCTGGACGCCGCACGTGCAGCCCTTGCCTGTGCCAAACGCCCGCTGATGATTGTGGGATTGGATGCGGTCAATGACAATGCCGGACCTGCGCTGACCGCTTTTGCCGAAACCTACGGCATGGGCGTGATCACCACCTACAAGGCCAAGGGTCTGCTGGATGAACGCCACCACCTGAGCCTTGGTGGCGCTGGGCTATCGCCGCTGGCTGACAAGCATCTTCTGCCGCTGGTGGCATGTGCCGACCTGATCCTGTGCCTTGGCTACGATCCCATCGAAATGCGCCCCGGCTGGCGCAATGTCTGGGACGCGGCGCGTACCCCGGTGATCGACATCACGGCAGAGCCGAACCGCCATTATATGCATCACGCGACCTATCCGTTTGTGGCCGATTGTGTCGCCACACTGGCCGCCCTTTCAGGTGGCATAGAACCCCGACCAACATGGACAGACGGCGACATCGCCGCCACCCGCGCGGCCCTTGGCCACGCCTTCCCGACATCTGAGCCATGGGGGCCAGCCGCCGTCATCGCTGAATGCGCGGCCACGCTGCCCGCCAACACGCTTGCCTCTGCCGATAGCGGCGCGCACCGCATCTTGCTGTCACAGATGTGGGCCTGCCACGCGCCGCGCGCCCTGATTCAATCCTCCGGCCTGTGCACCATGGGTTGCGCGCTACCGATGGCGATGGGCATGTCGCTGGTGGAACCGGACCGCACGGTTGTCTCCTTCAGCGGTGACGCCGGTTTCCTGATGGTTGCAGGCGAACTTGCCACCGCGCAGGAACTTGGCTTGCGCACGATCTTTGTGGTTTTCGTTGATGCAAGTCTTGCCCTGATCGAGATGAAACAACGCCAGCGCCAGATGCCAAATATAGGTGTCGATTTCGGCCTGCACGACATTGCCGCCATCGGGCGCGCATTCGGCGGGGCAGGGGTCACTGTGAAATCCCGCGAGGGCCTGCGCACCGCCCTTGTGGCCGCACAATCTGCTGCTACCTTTACCGTCATTGCCGCAGTTATCGAACGGGGGGCTTATGATGGCCGCATCTGAACCACTCATGGCGCTGGACGGGGTGGTTGTTCTGGATCTGACCCGCATTCTGGCTGGCCCCTATGCCACGCAGCTTTTGGGTGATCTTGGCGCAACCATTCTAAAGATCGAAAACCCCGACGGCGGCGATGATACCCGCACCTGGGGCCCGCCCTATGCGCCCGGGGCCGAGGGCGATCTGAGCGCCTATTTCATGGCCGCGAACCGCAACAAGCAGTCGATTGCCGTTGATATCGCTACCGCCGAAGGGCAGGCAACCATTCGCAAACTTGCCGCGCGTGCCGATATTGTGGTGGAAAACTTCAAACCCGGTGGCCTTGTGAAATACGGCCTTGATCATGCAACGCTATGTGCCGCCCACCCCGGCCTTGTGTACTGTTCCATCTCTGGCTACGGCCAGACCGGGCCGAACCGTGAAAAGCCGGGCTATGATCTGATGGCGCAGGGTTTTGGCGGCATCATGTCGCTGACCGGCGAGGCGGACGGCTTGCCGTGCAAAGTGGGCGTCGGAATTGCGGATGTGATGTGCGGCATGTATGCGACCGTGGGTATTCTGGCCGCACTGCGCCACCGTGACCGCACCGGGGACGGCCAGCATATCGACATATCCTTGGTCGATACTCAACTCGCCTGGCTGATCAATGAGGGCACAAATTACCTTGCATCGGGCAAAGATCCGATCCGGCGCGGCAACGGGCATCCCAATATCGTGCCCTACGATGTGGTTCAGGTGTTCGATGGCCATGTCATCCTCGCCGTTGGCAATGATGCGCAATTTGCCCGATTTTGTGATGTGTTGGGCCTGCCTGCCATCGCATCTGACCCAGATTTTGCCACCAACCCCGCCCGGCTGCAAAACCGCGAGGCGCTTTATATTCATCTAGCCCCGGCATTGGCCAAGCAAACCGTCACCGGGCTTGTGACTGCGCTTGAGGCAGTCAAAGTTCCGGTCGGTCCCATTCAAACCGTTGGGCAGGCGCTGAATTCCTCGCAGGCAAAAGCCCGTGGTGCGGTAATCGAAATGCCCGCCGCGGGCGTCGTGGGGGGCATGGTGCAGCTTCTGGGCAATCCGCTGAAGCTGTCACGCACCCCCGTTCAGTATCGCTTGGCCCCGCCAAGATTGGGCGCGGATACCGCACGGTTGCTGAAAGACCTGTAAGATCTCAATTCAACGTTGGTGAACATGTTGCAGACCAAACCCGGTTTGGCGTGCAAATGTTACCATATGAGCCGACAAGCGTATTATTCCATCACTTGACGTCACAAACCCGTGCCTCACCCGAAAGTCGGTTGATTCAATTGGCTCAAACACATCCTTAGAAGGCAATCTATTGATCCAACACTGCGGAAGTTTCGTGTGATCGACGTGTGTTATGGTCAGACTTCGTTGCAAGTTGCCACCAGCCTTTCAGACTGGAACGCCACGATCCGGGCTTTTCTGGCGCATGGCGCGGCGACGCCAATCCATCTTGGCGCAGTATTGGCAGCCAATCCGGATTTTGCCATGGCACACGCGCTGCGGGGTTTGTTTTGTTTGCTGCTTGGTCGGCGTGAAATGGTTGCCACCGCGTCCGAGGCGCTGATCCTTGCAAAGGCGGGCCGCGCCGATCATCCGCGCGAAAGGGCCATGGTCACCGCCCTGCAATCTTGGCTACACGGCTATCCGACCCAAGCCATTGCCGCCCTTGAAGGCATTCTTCTGGCCAACCCGGCTGACACTATGGCCATGAAGCTGTCGCAAGCCATCCGGTTCGTGATGGGCGATGCCAAGGGTATGCGCCGGTCGGTCGAGCGCGTTTTGGCAGCACATGGCCCGGGTCACCCGCTGCGCGGTTTTGCCCAAGGCTGCCATGCCTTCACGCTGGAAGAAACCGGCGATTATGCGGGCACCGAGATTGCCGGTCTGCACGGCCTTGATGCGGCCGCCGATGATGCATGGGGCCTGCACGCGGTGGCGCATGTCTATGATATGACCGCCCAATCGCAGCGCGGGATTGATCTGACAGCGGCGCGCGATGGGTCTTGGCTGCACTGCAACAACTTTCGCTATCATGTCTGGTGGCACCAAGCGCTGCTGCATCTGGACCTTGGCGACATGGATGCTGTGCTGGATATCTACGATGGTAAAATGCGCGTTGATAACACCGATGACTACCGCGATATCGCCAATGCGTCGTCCTTGCTGATGCGCCTACAGCTGGAAGGCACCTGCGTCGGAACCCGCTGGGACGAACTGGCTGACCTGTCCGAGGCCCGAATCGATGATGGCTGTCTGGCCTTTGCCGATCTGCATTACCTGCTGGCGTTGATCGGGGGTGAACGGGGCCTTGCCATTCAAAAACTGCTTGCGCGTCTTGGCCACACGGCCAAATCCCGGCCCGAGGCAGAGTTTGACAAGATCTTCGCCCACCCCGGTCTGGCCTGTGCAAACGGGCTTGCAGCCTTTGCCTCAGGCAATTTTGAGGCTTCTTTTGTTGCGCTTGTCGCGGCCCGTCCGGTGCTGCACTCCATCGGCGGCAGCCATGCACAGCGGGATGTTTTTGAACGCCTGACCATTGATGCGAGCATCCGCGCGGGGCAGGCCGATCGTGCAGAGGTGTTGTTATTGCAACGTATTTCCTTAAGGGCAGGGGCGGAAGACCGCTTTACCTCGCTGCGGCGCGGCGCTATTGCTGCGCTGCGGCAAACACCTGTTGTGCATGCGGCACAGTAAGGACACGGGCGATGACGATCATTGTGATGGACGATGTTTCAAAGGCAGGGGCAACCACCAAACTGGTGGCGACTACACCCCGCGTGCGCGATCTGCGGCTTGATTTCTTTCGTGGCATCGCGATGTTCATCATCCTGATTGCGCATATCCAATCTGACTGGCTGGCGCTGTGGATACCCGCGCGGTTTGGCTTTTCTGATGCCACTGAAATATTTGTGTTCTGCTCTGGCATGGCGTCGGCCATCGCCTTTGGCCGGGTGTTTCGTGAGCGGGGGTTGCTGGTGGGCACCGCGCGCGTTCTTTACCGCATGTGGCAGGTTTACTGGGCGCATATCGGGCTTTTCTTTGCAGTTGCGGCGACGACCGTTTGGCTGACGCAACTGCACATCACCGATACTGACTATACAAAAATGTTCAATCTCTACCGCTTTTTTGGCGCACCTTTGGAACATCTTCCAGCCTTGATGACGCTGACCTACGTGCCCAACTATTTCGATATCTTGCCGATGTATATTGCCGTGCTTGCGATGATGCCGCTGGTGGTTGCTTTGTCGCGCATCCACCTCGCACTGGTGGTGGTGCTGATTACGGGTCTGTGGCTGGGCGCAAACATCACCGGGCTGGATTTCCCGGCCGAGCCCAACTCCGCCCGACCATGGTTCTTTAACCCCTTCGCGTGGCAGCTTGTGTTCTACACCGGCTTTGCCTTCATGTCGGGCTGGCTGAAAGCGCCGCTGATTGATCGTCGGTTGGTCTGGCTGGCGCTGGCCATCGTGATCTTGTCAGTTCCCTTTGCGTATTTCCGCATCATCAACGTGGCCCCGGAAATTCAGGCGTGGCGCAATGCCCACGATGTTCTGATCAACAAAACCAATTTCGGTATCCTGCGCTATATTCATTTTCTGGCGCTGGCCTACCTTGCCGTTGCGGTTGTCGGTCCCAGAGGCGCGGCGATAAGCGCTGGCCCCGCCAACCCGACACTGTCCCGCATCTGGTCGAAGATTTTGCCAATTATCACCACCGTCGGCCAGCAATCCCTCGCGGTTTTTGTGTTCTCGATGTTCTACGCGGTGCTGTTGACCGCGCTGTTTGATTATGTCGGGCGCAGCAATTTTTCGATGATCTGGGTCAACGCTCTGGGTGCCGTGGGCATCGCGTTGGTGGCCTACATCGCCCAATGGTTCAAGGCCAAGCCTTGGGCAAAAAAGGAAGTAATAGCATGATCCGCCGCGAATTTCTTGCAAGCCTTCTGGCCTTGGCTGCTGCGTCGCCTGTGCGCGCGCAAGGTCTGCCCGTAACCCCGCTTGCCGCCAAAGGTGCGGCCACGCCGTTTTCGTATGATGTGGTCCGCAGCCGTGCCGCCGACCTTGCGGGCAAACCCTATGAAGCGCGCCCAATGATTCCCGAAGCGTGGCGCAATCTTAGCTTTGATGAATTTAGTCACATCTGGTTCGCTGAACGCAACGCGCTGTGGAACAACACCGATGCCGCGCTGCGGGTTGATACCTTTACCGCCGGTCTTTACGCGTTGCGCGCGATAGAAATCAACGTGGTCGAGGGCGGGCTGTCGCAGGTGCTGCCCTATGACCCGACCGTGTTTGATAAAACCGATACCTTCCCCGATCTGCCCGTTGACGACACCATGGGCTATTCTGGTTTCCGGCTGCGTGCCGAACTGGAACATCCCGGCATTTTTACCGAATTCATGGTGATGCAGGGGGCCAGCTACTTCCGCGCCATCGGCACCGGGCAAACTTACGGGCTGTCTGCGCGGGGCCTGGCCATTGATACGGCAGAACCCACCGGCGAGGAATTTCCCGATTTTACCGCTTATTGGATTGAACGCCCCGGCCCGGGCCAGCGCAACTTTACCGTCCACGCGCTGATGGATAGCCCCGGCGTATCTGGCGCTTACAAATTCACCGTGCGGCCCGGCCTGATCTTGGAGATGGATGTCGAGGCGGAACTTTACGCCCGCCGCGACCTGGCCCATGTCGGTGTGGCCCCGCTGACCTCGATGTTCCTGTTTGACGAGACAAACCGCAACCGTTTCAACGATTTCCGCACTGCCGTTTATGACAACGACGGCTTGCTGATCTGGAATGGCGCAGGCGAGGTGCTGTGGCGCGCGCTGGCCAACCCACTAAGCGCGCAAGTCAGCAGCTTTGGCGATACCAACCCCAAAGGCTTTGGCCTGATGCAACGTGCCAAGCGCTTTGATGATTTCGGCGATATGGTCGCGCAATACCAAAACCGCCCCAGCCTGTGGATTGAGCCCGGCGAAGGCTGGGGTGAGGGCGCGATTACGTTGGTCGAGCTGCCAACCGATAAAGAGATCAACGACAACATCGTCGCCTATTGGCGCCCCAAAGACGTATTCAAAGCGGGCACCCAGCGCCGCATGACCTACCGGCTGAATTGGGGGGGCGAGCCTGCATTGCCCGGCGCGCTTGCCCATGTCATCAACACCCGAATCGGGGCTGCCTTCGAACATGGTCTGATCGCCACCGTAGATTTCGCAAAAACCGATGCGCTGCCCGCAGATTTGGCCACGTTGGTCGCCACAGTGACCAACAGCCACGGCACCATGCTGTCGGCCCCGCTGATCCAGATCAATCCCGAAACCGGAGGGCCGCGTCTGGCGCTGTCGTTTGATCCGGGCAAGGACACCACGATAGAATTTCGCGCGCAACTGGCCGCCTTGACCGAAGCATATAGCGAGGTTTGGTTATACCGATGGACGGCGTGAATCATCCCCACACTGGCGCGCGCGAAGCCATGCCCGCGCCTGCACCGCTGGCCATGCCAGTGCAGGATTTTGCCCGCCCCCCCGCACCTCGCCATGCGGTAACACCGCCAAATCGCAAGGTCTGGGCATGGCGCGCCGCGGCTTTCATGCCTGCGATTGTCATGACAATGGCGTTCATCTGGGCGCAGGCGACGGCGCTGTCGCGTGGCGGCTTGTCATGGGTTGAAAACATTCACCTTTATCTGTCTGGCTTTGCGTTTCTTTGGATCGCGATTTCTGTGGGCACCGCCATTGTCGGCTTGATCGCCGTCTTGCGCACCCGAAAGCCTTTATCAATCCCCCGCGCTACGCCAGATCTTGGTGTGGCTTTGCTGATCCCTATCCATAACGAAAACCCGTCTGATGTTTTTGGCAATGCCGCGGCACTTCTTACGGATCTGCGCGGCAAACCTGATGCCCGCCGCTTTAGCCTTTTCGTGCTGTCCGACACCCGCGACGCCGCGATTGCCGCCCTTGAATGGCGCGCGTTCGAAATCCTGCGCATGGGCCACGGCGATGCGTTTGATATCTTCTACCGCCGCCGCGCCAAAAACACGGATCGCAAAACCGGCAACCTGGCCGATTGGGTTACCAACTGGGGCGCGCGCTACGATGCGATGCTGGTCCTCGACGCCGATAGTTTGATAAGCGCGCAGGCCGTTCTGACCCTGCGCCGCGAACTGGCCAATGACCCCGATGCGGGCCTTGTGCAATCTTGGCCAAAACTTGTTCACTCCATATCGTTGTTCGCCCGGGTGCAGGAATTTGCCACTGCCGCACACGGTTGGCTGCTGGCCACCGGCCTTGCGAAATGGACGCAAGGCGAGGCGAATTATTGGGGCCACAACGCCATCATCCGGACCCGCGCCTTTGCCCAAGCGGCAGGCCTGCCGCATCTGCCTGGCAACACGCTGATCATGTCGCATGATTTTGTCGAGGCGGCGATGCTGCTGCGCGCAGGCTGGCGCGTGCGGTTCTTGCCATCAATTGAAGGCAGCTTCGAGCAAACACCGAACTCCCTGATCGAATATGTTCAACGAGATCGTCGCTGGTGCCGGGGCAACTTGCAACACTTGCGAATTTTGGCAGCGCCCGGCCTGAACGCGCTGTCGCGGTTTCACATGCTGCAAGGCGCGGTCAGTTACCTGCTTGCCCCGGTCTGGCTTGTTTTGTTGGCGATCTGGGCCTTTCCAGAAATCGCGGCAACCTCGCTTGGCAGCAATGGTGCGCCGCCGGTGGCCGAGGTGGTGGAAGGTTTTGGCAACGAGGGTGGCGTGCTGCTTGGCTGTGTCTTGATCATGCTGCTGGGGCCAAAACTGCTGTCGTCGGCCACGATTCTTGCGTCACGCGCCAAGCGCAAAGCCTTTGGAGGTGCAGGTGCCTTTATCGGTGCGCTGCTGACAGAAATCGCAGTATCGTTCATTTATGCCCCGATCCTGATGGTGCAACAGGTGCTGTCGGTTGCCTTTGCGGCCCTGTCCAAGCGCGATATCTGGGCACCGCAAAGCCGGGAGGGCGCACATCATGACCTGCGCGCATTGGCAAAGTTTCATGCGGTTGAAACCGCCCTTGGCGTGGCGACCCTGATTGGCATCGTGACCTCAAGCGTCACCATCTGGTTGGCCCCCGTTTGCCTAAGCCTGATCCTGGCTGTGCCGCTGTCGATGCTAAGCGAACGCGCCGTTGCCACATCGCGGGTCAAAGCGCTGCGCCTGATCACACCCGAAAGTCTGACACCCCCGGAAATCGTGCAAATGGCCAATGACGCGCGGGCCCATTATGCCCAATTGCTCGCACATCCGGCATCGCTAAACTTGGCGGCAGAATAGCGTCATGTGATCCGACAACCAATTCGGTTGCCAGCCGCTTTGTTACAAGCCCTCAAACCAATCCAACGCCATATCTGCCCAGCCTTTGGGAATAGCATGGGTACCCGGCCACATCACAAATTCCAGCGCCGATCCGGGCGCGCAGTGGTCCCACCGCCGGTGCCAAAAGTCACCGACAATTTCAAACGCATCTGCCGGCATTTTGGAACAGCCATTGGCCGTGCGCCAAAGTTCCATCGCATGAAACACATCGCCTTGGGATACTAGCCCTTGGGATACTAGCCCTTGGGATACTAGGCCTTGGGATATTTGGCCTTCCGTGCCGTCTTGCTTGCCAAAAGCGCGGCCTTCCAGCGGCATGGTGCTATCGGTCCAGCCATGCGTGTGCAAAAGCTTCACTGGCCCGGCACAGGTTGCAGGATAGGGCCGCCAGAAATTTCCCGCCACCGGCGCATAGGCCCGCGCCAAACTGGGGTCTTTGCAGGCGGCATAGGCCGCCATTGATCCGCCGATGGAAAATCCGGCCAACAATATATGATCGCGCTCAATCCCGTATTTCGCGGCAGCATCGGTTAGCACTGCGCGCAAAAAAATGCCGTCTCATTGCGGGTTTCCGGCCAATCTGGATTGAATGACCATTCCTTGCCCTCACTGCCATCCGCAGCCCGCCCTGACGGAGCAATCACCGCATAACCGCGCGCCAAGATCGCGTTGACCATGCCGGTGTTCTTTGTCGTCTCGGCCCCGTTACTGCCATATCCATGCAAGAACATCACCGCTGGCACGTCGCCCGTCACCCCCGCAGGCCGCGCGATATGATATTCGCCCGTCGGTAATTTGCAGGGGCCGGGTTGGTCAAGACAATCTGCAAACGCAGGCAGGGCGCAGAATGAAATAAAGCATAGGGTCGTTATTTTCAGCCATCGGTCAAAACGATTGTGCAAAATACGCTCCACATTCCCCGCAACGCTCATGGCAAAGGTCTTGCATGGCGTAACGTAAGGCTTTTGCAAAATCATGCCTTATCGCAGCCCCTCGCGCAGGCGTGAACCAACCCGCACCACCCGGGTCAAAGTACGGATATATTGCAGGCCGCATCCGATCCATTGAACTACGCCCCGTCAGATCGGGCTTTAGGTTCGGCATAACATGCGTCAGTGTAGCATCAGCTTCCCCGCACCCGCAAAGGTCGCCCGACGATGCGCCATGATCCCGCACTCGCCCCGCTTGACGAATTGCGCGCAAGCGTCGGCGTGCCGTTCAATCAAGCCCGCGCGATGCCGAAATCCGTCTACACATCGCCCGAGTTTGCGGATGCAGAGATGGAACACATCTTCGCCAAAGACTGGCTCTGTGCTGGCCGCGTCGACGCTTTGCCCGACCCCGGTGATTACCTCACCATGCATATCGCGGGAGAACCCATCATCATCTTGCGCGACAAAGCGGGCAGCCTGCGCGGCCTGTCCAACGTCTGCCGCCACCGGATGAGCACACTTCTGGAAGGTCGCGGCAACACCAGAAGCATCGTCTGCCCCTATCACGCTTGGACCTATAACCTTGACGGCACCCTGCGCGGCGCACCTGCCATGACGTTGAACGGCGCGTTTTGCAAAGATCAGATCGCCCTGCCAAAAATCCGCGTCGAAAATTGGCTGGGCTGGATCATGGTCACACTAAACCCCGATGCGCCCGATCCGCATATCCAACTGCGCGACGTGGAAAATCTTGTTGGCTACCTTGATATGTCCAGCTACCGCGAGACATTTCGCGAAGAATTCCGCTGGGCCACCAACTGGAAGGTGCTGGCCGAAAACTTCATGGAAAGCTACCACCTGCCGGTCTGCCATTCGGGCACCATCGGCGGCTCGGTCGATCTGTTGAAGATGACCTGCCCGGAAGGCTCGCCCGCCTTCAACTACCACTACATCATGAAGAATGACACGGTGCCGCTGTCGCTCGCCCACCCCGCCAACACCACCCTGCAAGGTGATCAGCGCCGCATCACCTGGCTGCTGTCGATCTACCCGGCGCTGCTGATCACCCTGACGCCGGGCTATTTCTGGTATCTCTGCCTGACGCCCGACGGCCCCGACCACGTCAACGTCCTGTACGGCGGCGGGATGAGCGCCGACTGGTGCGCCGATCCGCAGGCCGAAGCCAATCTCGCCGCCCTGAAAACCCTGCTCGACGAGGTGAACATGGAAGACAAGGACTGCACCGAAAAGGTCTATCGCGGCCTGATCGCGGGCCTGTCGCAGCCCGGCCCGCTGAGCCACCTGGAACGGCCCAACTTCGAATTCGCCACCTATATCGCCAGCCGCATCCCGGCCTGACGCCGCCTGAAGGACACCCAATGGCCCA
>JAYSPY010000035.1:0-20621 GCA_043721855.1 Pseudorhodobacter sp. | reverse complement strand
ACCTGCCATCATAACCCCCATGTTTCCGAGGGCCATAGATTCACAGATCAGCACGCTTGGGAATCCCCAGAGTCAAACCAAGCGACCGTTGGTATAAGTCTTTGTTTTGGCAAGAATAGCCCCGGATTGAAAATCCGCGTGTCGGCGGTTCAATTCCGTCTCCGGGCACCAAATACACACCTTCGCCCCAATAATATAACGATTTCAGTAGATTCGGCTTCCTCTAGGTCCACAACCAGGTCTCCAGAGGGTCCACATTCATGGGTGTTTCGGTCGTGTTGAAGTATCTAAAGCAACTAGGCGAAGGCCGCTGGGAATACCGCCGTCGCGTCCCTGAGTCTGCCAAGCAAACCGACACGGTGCCACACGATGATGATGTCGCGTTATCCTATCGAAGCAAGCCATGAAACGGCCCAATATATCCCCACAAGTCACTGATTATAAGACTTAAAATCTACATACCGGAAGGCCGTGCCGGTTCAAGTCCGGCCGTGGGCGCCAGTTATTTTTGCGCAGGCGCCCCAAAGGCCCGCAGCACACGCCGGGTCGCTGCCACCAACGGATCATGGGTTTCGCGCAGAATCGCGATCCTGTCGAACCGATACCTGTCGGCGTTCACCGCCACCCGCAAGGCTTGGCCAAACGCCATGCGCAATTCCGTGCCTATGTTGAACTTGCAGATATGTGATGTCCGCGACAGCGACCTGCGCTGGTCTTCCGGCACCCCGGTGCCGCCGTGAATGACCAAAGGCACATCTGTCACCGCCTCGATCGCGCGAAGCAATGCCTCGTTCAGCGGCTGCGATGGCCCGCGCTGCAGATGCAGATTGCCCACGGATACCGCCATCGCATCAACGCGGGTTTCACGTGCAAACACTGCCGCCTCTGCCGGATCAGTGCCCGCAGATGCGGCACCATCCAAATAGCCCACGACGCCAATTTCGCCCTCGCATGACACCCCTGCGCGGTGCGAGACTTCGGCAATCGCCGCCGTCTCGTCTATATTCCGGGTCAGCGGATGACGTGATCCGTCATACATCACTGACGTAAACCCCCGGTCAATCGCTTCGCGTATCTCGTCGATGCCGTAGCCATGATCCAGATGCACCACCACGGGCACCGACGCCGTTTCCGCCAGATGCAGCAACATCGGCGCTATCACGGCCAGCGGCGTGTGCGCGCGGCAGCCGGGGCCTGCTTGCAAGATCAGCGGGCACTGTTCCGCCTCTGCCGCTGCCACATAGCTGCGTGCATCTTCCCAACCCAAACACACCACACCACCTACAGCATAACCTTGTGCCATGGCAGGGATCAGCACATCACGCAGGGTGGCAAGCGTCATTTGAATTTTGCAATCATGTCTTTGATGCCGGGGATGGTTTCGATCTGATAGGCGTGGCTTGGCTGGAAATATTGGATCAGCGACCGCTGGCTTAGCCCCGCCAGAATGGTGAAATAATACATCTCATAGCCCGGCAGCACCGCGCAGGGGTGATAGCCGCGATCCAGACAAATCGTTGATCCGTCGACAATATGAAAGGCATCGCCCGGCTTGCCATCGGTCCGCTGCAACATCTGCACGCCCGACCCGTGGTTGGGGCGAAAGCGGAAATTATACGTCTCATCATGGCGCGTTTCCAGTGGCAGACGGTCGGTGTCATGCTTGTGGCTGGGAAAACCCGACCAGCCGCCCGCGCCCACGGTGAACAACTCGCTCACCAGCAACCGCCCGACGCGGCCATGGTATTTGGTCCCAAGGATATGCTTGATCTTGCGATGCGTCTTGGTGTCATCTGATCCGTATTGCACCGTGTCCAGCGCATCGGCCCGCACTTCAAACGGCTCCAGAACCTGATCAAACCTGGCCCCTGCCACGAAAACCTCGGCCCGGTCTGACAGGCAGGTGATCCGCGCGGGCAGGCCGACGGGCACATAAACCGCCTCAGGCTCGCCGTCCCACACATCGACACCCCGGTTGCCGATGCCTGCAAACATTTGGCCGGCAACGCCCACGGTCACCGACCCGGTCGCAGGCACAATGCAAGTCTCATATCCCGCGACCCGACTTTCAAACACCTCGCCCTTGGATAGCTTCACAATGTTGAAATACGTCAGCGGCACCGTCGGATCATCCACCCCGACGATGGCGATGTTTCGGTTGTCATAGGGGGCAATGTGCATGGGGTTCAGTCCTTTAAGGGTGTCGTGGGCCCGGCATGCCGCGCCAGAAATTCATTCAACTGTGCGGGCGTCGGCATCGCAGGCGCACAGCCCACTTGCCCGACCACAATCGCCGCCGCCGCCGCCCCGCGCATCACAGCGCTGCGCAAATCGACACCATCCGCCAACGCGCAAACAAAGCTGCCCATAAACGCATCGCCCGCCCCAGTTGGTTTCAGGGCGGCAACGGCGTAGACGCCCGTGCGATGCTCCAGCCCGCCGCCAAAGGTCACCGCGCCGTCCTCACCCCGCTTATAAACCACAATCCGCGCCGAGCTTTCCGCCAGTTGCCGCGCGCGCGCCAAGCCGCTGGCCATCGACCCCGCCAGCACACCAAATTCCACATCATTGCCGATCACGATATCACACAGCGCCGCCGCATGGCTGTAAGTGGCCGCCGCCACGTCGACCGACGACCAGGAATACGGCCGGTAATCCACATCCAAAATCGCCGGCACGCCCGCCGCCCGCGCCAATTCAAACGCATGCAGCACCGCCCCGCGCGAAGGATCCGTTGCCAATGCCGTGCCCGTCACAAGCAAAGCATCAAACGCCGCAAAATCCACGCGGTCCACGTCCTGCACGCTAAGCGTAAAATCCGCAGCACCGTTGCGGTACAGCACCGATTGATGATCCTCGACCCGGCTTTCTGCAAAGGCCAGCGTGGTGCGCGCCTCGCCCGCGGCCACAGTTACATAGTGATCGTTAATCCCGAATTCCGCCAGTTTCGCCCGCGTGAAGCGCCCAATGGCATCGGCAGACAGCTTGGCTATCATCGACACCTGCGCACCCTGCCGGGCCAGTGCCGCCGCGATGTTGCCAGACGATCCGCCAAGACAAGCAAAAAACTGCACCGCATCTTCGATGCGGGTGCCTGGCGGATCTGGGTATAAATCCATCCCCACCCGCCCCAAAACCAAAAACCGCTTACCCCGCAGCCGTGAAAGATCAGCCATTCGTCAAAACCTGTCCGTGATGGCACCGATTGCCAATTGACGATATATTGCCACACAGGATACAAGTTTTGCAACCGGTTGCAAATCAAATTTCAAAGGCACGCGCAGGCAATGACACAGATCGGAATCGGCATCATCGGCGGCGGCTACATGGGCAAGGCCCATGCGGTCGCCATGTCTGCCGTGGGGGCGGTTTTCAACACTAAACTGCGCCCCAAGTTGGAAATGGTTTGCGCCACCACCGTCGATACCGCCGAATCGCACCGCAAAGCGCTTGGTTTCGCCCGCGCCACCGCCGATTGGCGGGTTTTGGTGGCTGATCCTGCGGTAGAAGCCATCATCATCGCCTCTCCGCAAGAAACCCACCGCGCCATTGCCGAGGCCGCTTTTGCCCTTGGCAAGCCGGTGTTTTGCGAAAAACCCCTCGGGGCTTCGTTAGAAGACAGCCGCGCCATGGTTGCCGCTGCCACAGGGGCAGGGGTCGCCAACATGGTCGGCTTCAACTACATCCGCACCCCCGCCAGCCAATACGCCCGCGCCCTGATTGCCAGCGGCGATATCGGCGATGTCACTTGGTTTCGCGGCGAACATACCGAAGATTTCTACGCCGACCCAAACCTGCCAGTGCATTGGCGCACATCCGGGCAAGCGAACGGCACGATGGGTGATCTTGCCCCGCATATGATCAACGCGGCCCTTGCCCTGATCGGCCCGATCGCATCGCTGATTGCCGAGGTTGAATGCGTCCACCACACCCGCCCCGGCGGCACTGTGACCAATGATGATCAAGCCCAAATGATGTGCCGCTTTGCAAATGGCGCCATGGGCCACATGTTTTTCAGCCGCATCGCCACGGGGCGTAAAATGGGCTATGCCTATGAAGTGACCGGCACAAAAGGCGCTATCCGCTTTGATCAGGAAGACCAGAACGCGCTTTGGCTTTACAAAATGGATGATCCAGCAGGCCAGCGTGGGTTCCGCAAAATCCTGACCGGCCCCGAACACCCGGACTATTTGCCGTTCTGTCAAGGCCCCGGCCATGGCACGGGGTATCAGGACCAGATCATCATCGAAGCCCGCGATTTTCTGCTGGCTATTGAAACGGGCCAACCCATCTGGCCCACATTTCAGGACGGGATGGAAGTGAACCGCGTCATCGCCGCCGCCCATGCCGCATCTGCCGCCAAATCTTGGGTGCCCGTCGCCGATTTCTGAACACCGATTTCTAACTCCAAAAGGACCATTTCCATGACCATCCGCATCGGCAACGCCCCCTGTTCCTGGGGCATCGAATTTCCCAGCGACCCCAGCTATCCAACCTGGCAATCGGTGCTTTCCGACTGCGCCGCTGCCGGCTACAAAGGCATTGAGCTTGGCCCTATCGGTTTCATGCCCGAAGACCCGGCCATCCTTGCCGATGCGCTGGCGGAAAATGATCTGACGCTGATCGGCGGCGTAGTGTTCCGCGCCTTTCATGATCCCGCGATGTGGGACAATGTGATGGACGGGGCGGTTCGCACCTGCAAATCGCTGGTGGCGCATGGGGCAAAACATCTGGTGCTGATTGACAGCATTTCCCCCCGCCGTGCGCCGACGGCAGGTCGTGCCGCGGAGGCCGAACAAATGGACCGCGCCGAATGGACCGCGTTTCGCGACCGTCTGGCCACCATCGCCAAGATGGGGACAGAAGATTACGGCCTGACCGTCGGCATCCATGCCCATGCGGCAGGATTCATTGATTTCGAGCCGGAACTGGAACGCCTGCTGGATGAAGTTGACGAAAAGCACCTCAAAATCTGCTTCGATACGGGCCACCATTCCTATGCGGGTTTTGATCCCGTGGCCTTTATGCGCCGTCACATGAACCGCATTTCCTACATGCACTTCAAAGACATAGACCCCTCTGTTAAAGCAAAGGCCATCGCTAGCCGCACCGGGTTTTACGACGCCTGCGGCCAAGGCATTTTCTGCAATCTGGGGCAGGGAGATGTTGATTTCCCCGCCGTGCGCCAACTGCTTCTGGATGCAAATTTCAACGGCTGGTGCACGGTGGAACAGGACTGTGATCCGTCGATGGATGTGCGCCCCGTTGATGATGCGCGCGCCAACCGCGAATACCTGCAATCCATTGGTTTCTGAAAGGACCCTGCGCCATGGCAAAACTGAATTGGGGCATGATCGGTGGCGGTGACGGCAGCCAGATCGGCCCGGCCCACCGTCTCGGCGCGGGGCTGGACGCCGCCTATGATTTCGTAGCGGGCGCTATGGATTATAACCCCGACGCAGGGCGTGCTTACGGTCAGAAACTTGGGCTTGATCCATCCCGAGCTTACGGTGACTGGCGCGAAATGCTGGCGGGTGAAATAAACCGCCCCGACCGCGTTGATCTGGTCACCGTAGCCACGCCAAATAACACTCACTATGAAATTACCAAAGCTTTCCTCGAAGCTGGCTTTCACGTGCTCTGCGAAAAGCCGATGACCATGACCGTGGACGAGGCCGAAGATATCGTCCGCACCGCAGACCGCACGGGCCAAATCTGCGCCGTCAATTACGGCTACACTGGCTATTCCCTCGTCCGCCACATGCGCGCCATGGTAGCACGTGGCGATCTGGGCAAAATCCGTCTGGTCAAAGCCGAATTTGCCCATGGCCACCACGCCGATGCTGCGGGGGCCGAAAACCCGCGCGTCCGCTGGCGCTATGACCCGGCCCAAGCCGGTATTTCCGCCCAATTCGCCGATTGCGGCATTCACGCCATGCACATGGCCTGTTTCGTGACCGGGCAAGAGGTCACCAAACTGTCCGCCGATTGCGTGTCATGCATCCCATCCCGCGTGTTGGAAGACGATGCCATGGTCAACTTCCGCATGGATGGTGGCACTGTGGGCCGGCTCTGGACATCGTCCATCGCTCTTGGCCGCCAACACGGCCTGACGCTGCAAGTGTTTGGCGAAACCGGTGGCCTGCGCTGGGCACAAGAACAGCCAAACCAGCTATATTACATGCCGCTTGGCAAACGGCTGGAGGTGATTGAACGCGGCGAGGCTAATCTTTCCCCCGAGGCAGACCGCACCAGTCGCGTGACCCAAGGCCACGCCGAAGGCATGCCGCTGGCCTTTGCCAACATCTATTCCGATCTGGCCGAGGCTATCCGCGCCAAAAAGGAAGGCCGCGCCATCGACCCCGCCGCCAACTTGTATCCCCGCGCAACCGATGGCCTGCGCTCTATGGCCGCCGTATTTGCGGTGGCGCAATCCGGCAAGGCAGACGGCAAATGGGTCGATGCGCGCCCGCCGATGTATCGCTAGGTCAAAGCAAAGCAGGGAAAAGTGGGAACCGGTTTTGCCGCTGGATTTGTGATTGAAACTAGACCCTGTGCCGCAGCGTTTTGCGTTCCACCACATGGCAGGGAAACAACCGCACCGCAGGCACTGTCTGCGGTGCATCGACAAGTGCCACCACCAGATCAACCGACGCCTCAATGATCTTCGCCACCGGCTGGTGAATGGTCGTCAAACCGATATTGGCCCATCCCGCCATTTCCATATCGTTGAACCCGATGATCCCCACATCGCCCGGCACCGATAGCCCCGCATCGGCCAGCGCCGACAACGCCCCGATCGACAGCACATCGTCACCACAAAAATATGCCTGCGCTGGCGCATATTCCAACAGCCGCTGCATTTCCGCGCGCCCTGCCTCAAACGAATAAGTTGTTCCATAACTGATACTTAGCGTCACATCTTTATGTCGTGCAATGGCCGCCTGAAACCCGGCCAAGCGATCTTGGGTCGAAGTCGCGGCCTCTGGCCCGCCCAGAAAACCGACGCTGCTATAGCCGCGCGCGATCAATTCCCGTGCCGCCATCCGTCCGCAAGCCACGTTATCCACCCCCACCACATGCACCAGCGGGGCATCGGTCTTGCGGCCAAACGAATGCACCACAGGCACACCCGCGCGGGCAAATGCTTCGGCAAAGCCGGGCGGCAAAGTGGATGATGCCACCACGACCCCGTCCACCGAATATTGCTGCAACATCCGCACGGATGCCTCTGGATCCGTTTCATGCGACAGGTTCACCAGCAAGGGCCGCAATCCCCGGTCCTGCAAGGCCCGCGTGAACAGATCGAACACTTCAAGGAAAACCGGATTGTGAAAGTTGTTCGACACCAGCCCTATTAACTTGGTGCGCCCCGTGGTCAGACTCGCCGCCAAGACATTCGGGTGATACCCAAGTTCCGCCGCGGCAGCTTCGACCTTCGCCCGCATGAAAGGAGATACAGATGCGCCCGCCGTAAACGTACGTGACACGGCGGAAGTGGAGACCCCCGCCAACAGGGCCACATCTCTCAAGGTTGCAACCATTCGAACGCCTCCACCACACGCTGCATCAAATGCTGCTTTGCAACGCCTTGCAACCCATCAAACGCCCGCGTCCTTCACCGCCTCCATCGCGACATAGGTCGATGTTGATGCCACATGCGGCAGCGCCGACAGCTTTTCCGCCAACACCTGCCGATACTGCTGAATATCCCGTGTGCGTACTTTCAGCAGGTAATCAAACCGGCTGGCGATCATATGGCATTGTTCTACTTCGACAATTCCAAGAACAGCCGTATTGAACGCCTGCAAAGCCGCCTCACGCGTGTCAGACAATCGCACCTCCACAAAGGCCACATGCGCCAGCCCAAGCTGCACCGCGTCCAGTTGGGCGCGGTAACCCACAATAGTGCCCGCTTCCTCCAGCCGCTTCATGCGCGCTTGGGTCGGCGATTTTGAAAGTCCAATCCGCCGCGCCAATTCGGTGGCCGAAATTCGCCCTTCCGCTGCCAAGACACGCAAAATCGCCTGATCAAATCGGTCCAGGTCTGGCCGGTCGTTTTGCATTGAAATATCCCCATCCACACAGCAAACGGCCCTTACTTACTGCAAACATAAGGACAACAGCCCGTCATTTCCCCGCTATGATAACGAAAAGAGGAGGCCCCGCCTATGCCTAATTCCACCCTGCAAACCGCTTGGTCCGTGATTGATACCCAAAGTTTGGCCCCTGAGGCCGCGTTGATCACACACCTGATCGCCGAGGCCAATCTTTCCCCCGCAGACCGCGCCCGCATCTCTGCCGCAGGTGCAGATCTGGTCGCCCGCATCCGCGCATCGGTAAAGCCGGGGCTGATGGAAGTTTTCCTTGCCGAATATGGCCTGTCCACCGACGAAGGCATCGCCCTGATGTGTCTGGCGGAAGCCCTGTTGCGCGTGCCCGACGCCACCACCATGGATGCGCTGATCGAGGATAAGATCGCGCCATCTGATTGGGGCCGCCACTTGGGCAAATCCGCGTCCAGCTTGGTCAACGCCTCTACATGGGCGCTGATGCTAACCGGCAAAGTGCTGGATGAACGTGAACCCGGCGTTGTGGGCCACCTGAAAGCCGCGATGAAACGGCTGGGCGAGCCGGTCATTCGCACCGCTGTTACCCGCGCGATGAAGGAAATGGGGCGGCAATTTGTGCTGGGTGAAACCATAACGCTTGCTATGAAACGTGCAAACGACCTCGAATCCAAAGGCTACACCTACAGCTACGATATGCTGGGCGAAGCCGCGCGCACCGAATCCGATGCGCGCCGCTATCACCTGTCATATTCCGGGGCGATTACCTCCATCGCCTCGGTATGCAAAAGCCAAGACATCCGCGCCAATCCCGGCATATCGGTGAAGCTGTCGGCGCTGCACCCGCGCTATGAAATCGCCAAAGAAGCCCGCGTGATGGCCGAACTCGTGCCGCGTGTGCGCGCGCTGGCAGGATTGGCAAAAGCCGCTGGCCTTGGCTTTAACATCGACGCGGAAGAGGCTTATCGTCTTGCATTATCCCTGAAAGTGATCGAGGCAGTATTATCTGATCCTTCCCTCAAAGACTGGGACGGTTTCGGTGTGGTGGTTCAAGCTTACGGCCGCCGCGCAGGTGCGGTCATCGACTGGCTTCATGCGCTTGCCGTCAAGCTGGATCGCAAAATCATGGTCCGGCTTGTCAAAGGTGCCTATTGGGATGCAGAGGTGAAACGCGCCCAAGTTTTGGGCCTCGCCAGCTTTCCCGTCTTCACCCGCAAACAATCCACCGATGCCAGCTACATTGCCAATGCCCGCAAGCTGCTGGGTCTGACCGACCGGATTTATCCACAATTCGCCACCCATAATGCGCATACCGTAGCGGCCATTATGGATATGGCGACGGATAAGTCTGCCTTCGAATTTCAACGCTTGCATGGCATGGGCGAACGCCTGCATGACATTGTGCTGACCGATCATGAAACCCGCTGCCGCATCTACGCCCCCGTCGGTGCGCACCGTGATTTGCTGGCCTACCTCGTGCGTCGCCTGTTGGAAAACGGCGCAAATTCCAGTTTCGTCAACCAAATCGTCGATGCCGACGTGCCCCCCGCCGTTGTGGCCGCCTGCCCGCTGGATGCCGCCGAACGACTTCAGCCCACGGCCAACCCCGCCATCCCCGCGGGCCCCGCTATTTTCGGCAGCCGCCATAACTCGCAAGGCTATGATCTGTCTGATGCTGCCGATCTGGCGAAGATCAACGCCGCCCGCAGCCCACACGAAAAAGCCCAACTCACCTCCGCCCCGCGTATCGCAGGGGCAGTGGCACCCAATGCCCCAACAACGCTTCTTAACCCCGCCACAGCCGCTGCCATCGGCTTGGTTCAAATTGCTTCCGCCGCCGATGTTGAAACCGCACTCAGCGGCGCCAAACCGTGGGCCGCAACTCCGTCAGACCGGGCTGCAACCTTGCTCAAAGCCGCTGATCTGTTCGAGGCGAACGCAGGCCCCATCTTCGCCTGTCTTGCGTCCGAGGCCGGAAAAACCTTGGCTGATGCCGTGGGCGAATTGCGTGAAGCCGTTGATTTCCTCCGTTATTACGCCAATGGCGCAGCCGCCCTCACCGCCCCGCCACAAGGTGTTTTCGCCTGCATCAGCCCGTGGAACTTTCCCCTTGCCATCTTCGCGGGCCAAATTGGCGCGGCCCTTGCCGCTGGTAATGCCGTTATCGCCAAACCCGCCGAACAAACCCCCCTGATTGCCGCCCTTGCCACCGATCTGCTGCATCGCGCGGGCGTGCCCAAAACGGCGCTGCAACTTCTGCCCGGTGATGGCGCTACTGTTGGCGCGGCCCTGGCCGGCGATCCACGCATAAACGGCATCTGCTTTACCGGCTCTACCGCGACGGCTTTAAAAATCCGCGCCAATATGGCCGACCATCTTGATCCCGCAGCACCGCTGATTGCCGAAACAGGCGGCCTGAATGCCATGCTGGTCGACAGCACCGCTTTGCCGGAACAAGCCGTGCGTGATATCTTGGCCTCCGCCTTCCAATCGGCGGGCCAACGCTGCTCCGCCCTGCGCTGCCTCTATGTGCAAGAAGACGTGGCGGATACCGTTCAGCACATGCTTTTTGGCGCGATGGACGAACTGACCATCGGCGACCCGTGGCTTTTGTCCACTGACATAGGCCCGGTCATCGACGCCGCCGCAAAATCGGATATCGCCGCTTATATTGAAAAAGCCCGCAAAGACGGCCGTGTTCTGCACGAACTCAAAGCCCCCTCAACAGGCACCTTCATCGCCCCCACCGTCATCCGTGTGCAATCCATCGCCGATATGCCGCGCGAAATCTTCGGTCCGGTGCTGCATATCGCCACCTTCAAGGCGACCGAAATTGACAAGGTCGTGGCCGCTATCAACGCCTCAAACTATGGCCTCACCTTTGGCCTTCACACCCGCATCGACGACCGCGTGCAAAGCATTGTCGAGGCGCTGCATGTCGGCAATATCTACGTCAACCGCAACCAGATCGGTGCGGTTGTAGGCTCACAACCCTTTGGTGGTGAGGGACTTTCCGGCACCGGGCCAAAGGCCGGCGGGCCGGATTATCTGGCCCGCTTTACCTTGCAAATAGCCCCTGAAACCACCCCCGGCCCAACCGTCATAACCAGCGAAGCAGATGCCAACGCAGCCCTCAAGGCCGCACCGCAAACCCACACGGTTCACACCCAAAACCTGCCCGGACCAACCGGCGAATCCAATCGGCTTACCGCCACGCCGCGCGCCCCGATCCTGTGCCTTGGCCCCACGTCAAGTGCCGCCACGGCGCAAGCCAATGCAGTCCGCGCGCACGGCGGCACGGCAGTTGAGGTGCCAGGCCTGGCCCCCGAAATCCTGTCCAGCCTGCCAAATTTCGGTGCCGTTCTGTGGTGGGGCGATGCCGCCCCTGCGCGCGCCTATGCCCAAGCGCTTGCCAAACGCAAAGGCCCGATCCTGGCCCTGATTACCGGTATGCCAGACGCGGCCCATGTGCTGCTGGAACGCCATGTCTGCATTGATACCACCGCATCGGGCGGCAACGCGCAACTGCTGGCCGAGGTGGGCCAAACCTGACCGCCAAACCTAACTGCTTGACGAAGCCCGCCGGATCGGAAACCCTGCGCCGATGTTTCCGATCCGCGATCATAACCCGTCCGGGCGCACGCCGTATGTGACCTACACCTTGATTGCGGCCAATATCGCGATCTTTCTGGCCTATTGGTTCACCAGTCAAACCGAATATGCCCTGAACGAATTTTTCTACACATGGGGCCTTGTGCCGCAATTTGTGATGTCGGGTGAAAACCTGCCGACGTTGATCACCCATATGTTTTTGCACGGCGGCTGGATGCATCTTGCCGGTAACATGCTGTTTTTGTGGGTTTTTGGTGATAACCTCGAAGATTTGATGGGCCATGCCAAATATCTGGGCTTCTACATCCTTTCGGGCCTCGCTGCCGCCGCCTTGCAAATAGCGATCGACCCAGCGTCCCAATCCCCCATGGTTGGCGCATCAGGTGCCATCGCGGGCGTGCTTGGTGGTTATCTACTGCTGTTCCCGCGCGCCCGCGTTGATGTAGTGATCATCTTGATCATCTTCTTCAAGGTTTTCCCGATTCCGGCATGGATCGTGCTTGGCCTATGGTTTGGCATTCAGGTGTTCAGCGGCACCACCACCCCATCGCAGGATGGCGGCGTAGCTTACTTTGCCCATATCGGCGGATTTATTGCGGGTGTTGTGCTGTGCGTGCCCCTGTGGCGGCGGTTGGGTGGCATAGCCTTCTGGCAACGCAATCATGGCCATCCAGCGCATCCCGCTGCAGAATATGAAATCGGCAAAAGCCGTATTCCGAAGATTATCCGCCGCAGCTAAGGGCGAAGTCTTCTGAAACGCTCCTGCCTTCAGCGCCGTCACTCGCCCCGAATAACCTTGCGAAATCCGGCAAACAGCGCCTCATTGCCGCAGATCACAGCGCCCTTTTCCAACGGGTCGTCGCCCTCGCGGATACCAGACACCAATCCACCCGCTTCACGCACCAGAATGATCCCGGCAGCAATGTCCCATGCGTGCAACTCGCGTTCCCAATAGCCCTCGTACCGGCCTGCCGCCACATAGGCGAGGTCAAGCGACGCCGCCCCCCAGCGCCGCACACCCGCACAAGCCGGCATCAGCCGCGCCAGATCCTGCAATGATGCAGGCAGCGTCGATTTGGCGTTCCATGGCACGCCAGTGGCAAACACCGCGTCCGCCATCGCCCGCCGCCCCGATACCCGAATGCGGCTTTCGTTCATCCAGGCACCGGCACCTTTTTCGGCCACATACATCTCGTCCTTGGCGGCATCAAACACCACGCCCGCCACGATCTCGCCCTTGTGTTCCAGCGCGATCGACACTGCCCAATGCGGCAGCCCGTGCAGGAAATTCGTGGTGCCGTCCAGCGGGTCCACGATCCAGCGCCGCGTTGGATCAACACCTTCCGTCTCGCCGGTTTCTTCGCCGAGCCAGCCATAGGTTGGCCGCGCGCCCATCAGATCTTCCTTGATGATCCGCTCTGCCTCGCGATCTGCCTTTGTTACGAAGTCGCCCGGTCCCTTGGATGATACCTGAAGGTTTTCCACCTCACGAAAGTCTTTCACCAGGGCGCGGCCAGCCTTGCGGGCGGCTTTGATCATCAGGTTCAGGTTGGCACTGCCTTGCATATCGCGGGATCCCTTATTTGCAGTGGCTTCCCTACCGCGCGGGCGGCGCGTTGGAAAGTGCAAAGCGCTGCCCGATCTCCGACACTGCATCTGACAATTTCACGGCTGATCAAGCTTTCATCGAAGGTGATGCGATAGCACCGCTGAATTGTCCTGCGTCTGCAGGCGGTGGTTAAAAATACAAACGGTGCGAAAACAAGTGCCCTTTTTGATGTTCGGGGGTGTTGTCAGGTCATTCCCTGCCTTTGACGCTTGCAAACTGCGGCAGATGACAGCCATCGCTGTTGCCAATTTTGTCTTTGGTGTGGTGAAAAACGGTTTTGGCATTGCCGCCTTGCCTTTTGGTTTGCGGATACTGCGCCGCGTCGCGGTGCTGTTGCATGTCTGTCGACGTGCCACCATTTGCGCCGCGCTGATCATTGGTCTGGTTTGATCAACCGGCATTGGGTTTGTTTTGCGCATGAAAGCCACGAAGTATGGCAAAGCTGCGTGCAATTCTTTTTTGGCACAGCAAGGTGGCAGTGGTCAGCCAACGCAACCAAAAATTAGAAATTTACCAATTTAGGTCAGTCGGCGGATTGTCGCCTAACAATCGCCTCAATTGGAAGGGTTATGGATAGGAAAGGACGGTCGGGTGGCGACCAAACCACTGCAAACGGTTTTAACGAATTTGAAAGGGTGCCAAAATGAATTCGCATAAATATCATAACAAATTCAATATGTTAAAGTTCTGGAAGAACCAAATTGGCACCGCGACGGTCGAATTTGTTATCTGCGTTCCGGTGTTTCTTATGCTTCTTGGTCTGGTCGTTGACACGTCTTTGGTGTTCGCCGGAGAAGCACAGGCACTGCGAGTGGTGCAAGATGCGAACCGATCCATGTCAATCGGGCGGATTAAGACAATTCCAGAAACACAGGCAATGATTGTGAACGGTCTTAAATCAATGAGCCCAGGGGTCACGGCCATAACCGTGGTTACTCCTGAAGGTGTGATCATCAGCACAGCCACCATACCTGCCAAAGAGTTGGCGGGCTTTGGGCTTTTGGAAGTGTTTGGAACTTTAAATGTCATAGTTACCGCTCAACACATGTCGGAGATTTGAAATGCTATCTGGAAATTTCAAGCAACAGCTTATCCAAGCCAAGCAAAGCGAAGACGGCGCTATGACTGTATTCAGCGTTTTTTGCTTTATAACTGCCCTGATGGTCGGTGGTTTGGCGGTCGACGTCACCAACGTCATGATGGAACGCACCCGGTTGCAGGTGGCCGCAGATGCCGGTGCCCATGCTGCGCTGCTTGCCCGCGATAAAATGACTGAATCCGCAGCCAAGACCGAAGGCGTTCGTGTGGCAAACCTTAACATGCCAAAAACGCTATACGGCGATATCCTTACGACCAGCGAGATAAGCTTTGGCAATTGGAACCCTGCGAACGCATCCTTTACTGCAGTCGCAGGGTCCCGAAATGCCGTGCTTGTACAGCCAAAGCGAAATCCAGCCACGCAAAACGCAGTTGCGACCTATGTGCTAAAAATTGTTGGCTTCAATGAATGGAGCCTGAAAGTAGACTCGATTTTCACCACCTACCGCCCAACTTGCCTACGGGAGGGGTTCGTAGCGGAAGGCGTCGTCGATCTTCAAAGCAACAACAGCTACAGCAATGGTTTTTGTATCCATTCCAACACTTATGTATCGCTGAACAGCAATAACTATTTCGCACCCGGCACCGTTGTCTCGATGCCTGACACCAGCGATATTCAGCTGCCAAATTCCGGCTACAAAACCAATACTGGCCTGAGCAGCGCCTTGCGAAGCGGATCGTTCTACATCCGCATCGTTCCCAGGATCATCGAAATCATTGCTGGCTTGAACGCAAATGAAACAAGATACGTGCCTGGCTACATCACAAGCAACTTGGTGGTCACGCTGGATCCAAAACAAGCTATCACGCAGGCAATGCTTGTTCCTGGCAGAATGCACAATATGACCTGCGCAAATTCAAATGCAGCAAACGTCTCCAACGGTGTAACCTTTCAGAACATCGTGCTTCGGACAAATTGCGTTATAAAGTTTGGACAGGGCGTTATTCTGCAAAACACCGTCATCGCAACGTCCAGCACAGATGCAAAGTCGTTGAACGCGGCATCTGGTTTGCAAGTCGGCACCAATGACAACTGCGCAGTCGGCGGTGGCGCCCAGCTGGTGACGATGGGCGGTATGGCGTTCCCGTCCGATCTGAAGGTTTACGGCGGGCAGCTGCTGGCGAAAGGCGACATTCAATTCGCGGCAAACGCGAATGGCATACAAGGTGCGTCTTTCGTTGCCGGTGGCATCATTTCCGGGACAAGCAACATGTCGATGGGCTTTTGCGGAACCGGCATGGAAAACAACTTTGAAGCCGAGTATTTCAAGATGACCTACTGACCCGACGGCGCAAATGTTTCTGAATTTCAAACGGCACTTCGAAAACTTACTTTCGCGCCCGCTGTAATTCAGGCCATTAGTTGGGCTTGGACATCTGTAGCGGCAACGTCACCACCTCTGGCACCCACGGTGTCAGGGGTGTTTCACACCAGGTGGCGCGGCGCAGGTCATGCTGGCGTTGTGTTATCATTTTGGGCCACGACTTTTTATTCTTGCCCAAAAATCGCGGTCGCCATTCTGGTTCGCCAGATACACCCCTTTTGCAGCCCCGCTTTGCCGGCTTGGCATGTCAGTTCATCGGCGACGTCCTTGACAGCGCGGCATACCGATCAGGGTCTTGATTTTTTTTACGAAAAATCATTTCCATGCCCCTTGCCAAATTGCAGCGAAGCCCGGGTGTTTTTGCGGCGCTTTGAAATTTACCTCTATTTCAACATCAGACCAAATATGGATGCGCACATAACTTCACCCGCGCTGCAATTTCACCGGCTCTGACCGGCCCAATTTCAAGAAATGCGCCATATAGGGTTTCAAAGCATCCTCGACGCGTGTGGCCCCATAAAGGCGCTTCGTAATCACCCCCGGCCCCAACGGCCGCGTCACATAATCTGCATTGGACTTGATATCGCGAAGCACCCAATCAGGCAGCACCGAAACACCCCGGTTAGACCCCACCAACATCAAAATTACCGCCGTTAATTCCACCTGCCGCAGCCCCCGAGGCTCTACTTTTGCGGGGGTCAGAATTTCGGTAAACACATCCAACTTGTCGCGCGATACCGGATAGGTGATCAACATCTGGTCGCGGAAATCCTCTGCCACGATCGTATCCTTCCCCGCCAAAGGATTGCTTGCCGCGGCCACAAACATCGGATGATAATCAAACAGTGGGTTGAATATCATGCCGTCGACCTGCACCGGATCAGAGGAAATAACCAAATCCACATCTTCGCGCATCAAGGCAGGCAACGCTTCAAACGCCAGCCCCGCCCGGATATCGACATCCACATCCGGCCATGCACGGCGGAACAATTCCAGCACCGGAAACAACCAGTCAAAGCACGCATGACATTCCATCGCGATGTGCAAACGGCCGGTTTTTCCCGATTTCAGCGCCTTGAAGTCATCCTCCAACGCGTCAATTTCCGGCAAAATCCGCTCCGCCAGTTTCAGCATGCGCAAGCCTGCGACCGACAGTTTCAATGGCTTTGACCGGCGCACAAACAATTCAACCCCCGCCTGATCTTCCAGCCCCTTCACCTGATGTGAAAGTGCCGATTGGGTCATGTTCAGCAAATCCGCCGCCCGCGCCAACCCACCCGCCTGATGAATGGCCCGGATCGTGCGAAGATGGCGAAATTCCAGATGCATTATGTGGCCATCCTCATGTTCATCATTAGTATTATGAATTTGTCTCACAATTCAAAATCTGGGACAAGGGTGCAGTAACAGGAGTCTGCCATGACAATTCCGCGCGTTTCGTTTGAGTTTTTCCCGCCGCAAACACTGGATGCGTCTTTCCGGCTGTGGGAAACCGTGCAGGTTCTGGCGCCCTTGAAGCCCGGTTTTGCGTCCGTGACCTACGGCGCGGGTGGCACGACGCGGAAACTGACGCATGATGCGGTAACGACCATTGGCAAGAATTACGGGCTGAACGTGGCAGCACACCTGACATGTGTCGATGCGACACGGGCGGAAACGATGGACATTGCCCACGCCTATGCCGAGGCAGGGGTAACCGAAATCGTGGCTCTGCGCGGTGATGCGCCGAAAGGGGCGGATCGGTTTTTGCCCCACCCGGATGGCTTTGCAAGTTCGGTTGACCTGATCGAGGCGCTTGCGAAAACTGGCAAATTCAAGCTGCGCGTTGGGGCCTATCCTGAAGCGCATCCTGATGCCGCCAATGCGGCTGCCGATGTAGCGTATCTGAAGCGCAAGATGGATGCGGGTGCAACCAGCGCGATTACCCAGTTTTTCTTTGACGCTGACACGTTTTTTCGTTTTCGCGATGCGTGTCAGGCGGCGGGCATCACGGCGCCGATTATTCCGGGCATTCTGCCAATTCAGAATTGGGATGCTGCGAAACGGTTCGCGGCACGTTGCGGCACAAAGGTTCCGCAGCGGCTGGATGAGGCGTTCACGATGGCGGCGCGGGATGGGCGGACGGATTTGCTGGCGTTGACCCAATGCACCGGGCTTTGTGATCGGCTGATCCAGGGTGGGGTGGCGGATTTGCATTTCTACACCCTGAACCGGCCGCATCTGACGCGGGATGTTTGTCATGCCCTGGGGATTAGCCCGGATGTGGCGCTGGAAAAGGTGGCCTGATCAGGCTGGCTTGTTCCCTTGCGGAAAACCTCTATCCTTGGGCCGACCTGGAATAGGAATATGCCCGTGCCAAAGCCCATTTTCATTCTGAACGGCCCGAACCTTAATTTGTTGGGGCTACGGCAACCCGAGATTTACGGAACCCAGACCTTGGAGGACGTGGCCGAGGACTGTTCCGCGCTGGCCGAGGATTTAGGGGGCTCAATCCGGTTTTTGCAATCCAATCATGAGGGCCAGCTGGTTGACTGGATTCAAGAGGCGCGGGGGGCGGCGTCTGGGATCATCATCAATCCGGCAGCATATTCCCATACTTCGGTGGCGATTTTGGATGCTTTGTCGGCGTTTGAAGGGCCGGTGATTGAAGTTCATATTTCGAACATCCATAAAAGAGAGCCGTTTCGGCAGCATTCTTTCGTGTCGGCCCGGGCCGATGCAGTGATCGCGGGATGTGGGGTTGAGGGGTATCTTTTCGCATTGCGGCGGATGGTAAGTCTGCTGCCGCGTGGCAAGACTTAGCGGGATTGCGCAGATCATCGCCCGCGTATGATGGGTGGTAAGCGCTTGATATAATTTGGCCGCTGTTGATTTTGCCAGAAGGATTTCAATCTGTTTCGGCCGTCTGGACAGGTTAAAATTTACAACAGACATGTGCGCGAGTAAGTTTAGGGGTGCAGGCAAAGACCCCACGCAAAGCCTGCGTCCACTTTAAGTTTACTAAGCGGCGGGTGCGCGTTTCAACGAAAAAGTCACACCTTCGGGCAGATAAGCAAGGTCAACCACGCCGCCAAAATACGACCCCACCAAGGTTTGGATCAGCTTTGTCCCAAAGCCCTGTCGGGTTGGGGGCGCGACACCAGGACCGCCCCGTTCGACCCATTCAAAGCTTTGAAAGGTATCCCCGGACCCGGCCCATGTCAGGGTCACCGTGCCATCGTCATTGGACAATGCGCCGTATTTGACCGCGTTGGTCGCCAGTTCATGAACCGCAAGCGCCAGCCCCAAAATCTGTTGCCCCTCTAGTTGTATCGCAGGCCCGGAAAACGACACCCGGCTTGCGGTAGCGATGTGCGGCCGAAGCGCGGTCGAGACGATGTCATGAATATCCGCGGTGGTGGTATTTGAATTTGTCAGAATATCTTGCGCCGAAGATAGCGCAGTGATCCGCCCTTGAATGGCCTTGCGCGCATCTTCAAGCGATACGGCGTGCTTCATCGATTGCGACACGATTGCCTGCGTAATGGTCAGCACGTTTTTCATTCTATGCGCCATCTCGTGCATCAGAGCATCGCGCTGGCGGTCAATTTCGCGCAGGTGGCTGATATCGCGCGAGACGGCAAGAAGGTTAATGGGTTGGCCTAATTCGTCGGTAATCGCTGTAACCCGCACATCCCAGTATCGGGGATTGCCTTGCATCGTATTGGCTTCGCCCTGAAAGCTGCCAATTTTTCCGGCCAAGGCATCGGCGATGGCGTCAGTGGCGTCTTTATTGTGAGGCCCTTGCCAAAAATCACACCAGGGGCTGCCTTTCAAGGCGTCAAAATCGCTGACCTCCATGACAGCCTTGCCAGACTCGTTCATGAAAATCAAATTGCCCTGCAAATCCAGGACTTTGATGCAATCCTTTGAAGACTCTAAGATATTCTTCAAAAACTTTTCGCTTTTGGTCAGATCATTCAGGGCAACAACTCTGACTGTTACGTCAGACCCTGACACAACGATGCCAGTCACGCCACCCGCTTCATCAAGCACGGGTTGCAACACAAAATCGATATAATTTACATCGGCCACACCATCCGTCATGGATTGCTTTGTGTATTTGGCGCCACTGGCAATATGTTCGACGCCAGTTTTACGGACAGTCTCCAACAGATCGCCAAACCCCTGCGCGACCGCATTGGGCAGTGCCGCAGCGAATGTTTGGCCAATCACATCCCGGTTTCCAATCAAACGCAGGGCCGCATCATTTGCCACCTCAATCACATACTGCGGTCCGGTCAGCATGGCAAAAAAGTTTGGCGCATGTTTGAACATGGTGATCAGGTGCTGGCGTGCTGTTCCGCGGCGTTGCCGTGCAAGCACGATATCGGTGGTTTCTTCGCAGGCACATAACATCCCGTCAACACCGCCGGATTTGTTGTGGATCGGCGTGTAGGAAAATTTGAAATTGGCAATCTGTTCGCGGCCATTGCGATTTAGAACGAGTTCGAATTCGTCCAGATAACACGCCTGGCCTTCACAAGCGCGGTTGATCAGATCGGATATATCGGGCCAAATATCTGCCCAGATATCACGAATGGATTGCCCGATAGACGCCGGATGCCGACCCGCGAGCACGGGAATATACGCGTCATTATAAAGCATGATCTGATCTGCGCCCCAAAGCAGGTACATCGGCTGCTTGGATGCAAGAATGACCCCCGTCAGAACACAAAGCGCTTCGGGCCAGGTATCAGGGTTGCCGAGCGGCGAATTTGACCAATCATGCTGCTGCATCAACGCGGCCACTTCACCGTCGCTGGTCAAGAAATATGCGCCATGTTCCGGTGCGTTTTCCGACGACCTGACAAAAGTCGATGTGTTAGAATCACGCATTCATAGCCCCCAGAGCTTTGACGAGTGTGT
>JAYSPY010000034.1:0-12189 GCA_043721855.1 Pseudorhodobacter sp. | reverse complement strand
AAAAACGCCGAACTGGTGGCGGCGGGCAAGGCGAGCGAGGTCAAGAACCACACCTATACCGGCAAGCCGACGTTCTATCGGCAGATTTTCACCTCGATCAAAACCGTATTTGCCGGGTTTCTGATCGGCACGCTGGTGGCGGTGCCGCTGGGGATCGTGTCGGGCCTGTCGCCGACCGCCAATGCCGCAATCAACCCCTTGGTGCAGATTTTCAAGCCAGTGTCGCCGCTGGCCTGGTTGCCGATTGTGACGATGGTGGTGTCGGCGCTGTATGCGGGCAGCGAGGGCGGCATGTCGAAGTCGTTTCTGGTGTCTGCCATCACCGTGACTTTGTGTTCGATGTGGCCGACGCTGATCAACACCGCGCTGGGCGTGGCGTCGATCGACAAGGATTTGGTCAATGTTGGCCGGGTGTTGAAGCTGGGTCTGTGCACGCGGATCACCAAGCTGGTGCTGCCCTCGGCGCTGCCCCTGATCTTTACCGGATTGCGACTGTCGCTGGGGGTGGGCTGGATGGTGCTGATCGCGGCGGAAATGCTGGCGCAGAACCCCGGTCTGGGGAAATTCGTCTGGGATGAGTTTCAGAACGGATCGCAGCAAAGTCTGGCACGCATCATGGTGGCGGTTCTGACCATTGGCATCATCGGGTTTTTGTTGGACCGGGTGATGTTTGCGCTGCAATCGCTGTTCACATTTTCAAGCAATCGGTGATGCAGATGAGCATTCTTCAATTTCAAAACGTCTCGATCGGCTTTGGCACTGGCAACGCGCGCGCCGAGGTCTTGAAATCACTGAATCTTTCGGTGGCTGAAGGGGAATTCCTGGCCATCCTTGGATTTTCGGGAACCGGTAAAACCACGCTGATCAACCTGATGGCGGGTCTGACCAAACCTGAAAAGGGAACTGTTGTCTTCAAGGGCGTGCCGATCACCGGGCCGGGGCCGGAACGTGGATTGGTGTTCCAGTCTTATTCGCTGATGCCGTGGTTGACCGTGGCGGGCAATGTGCGCCTTGCGGTGGACACCGTGCATAAGGGCAAATCCAAGGCCGATCGTGCGGCACTGGTCGCGAAATACATCGCCATGGTGGGGCTTGCGCACGCCGCAGACCGCAGGCCATCGGAACTGTCAGGGGGTATGCGCCAGCGGGTTGCCGTGGCGCGCGCCTTGGCGATGGAACCCGAAGTGCTGTTGATGGATGAGCCGCTTTCGGCGCTGGACGCACTGACGCGCGCCAATCTGGCCGATGAGATCGAGGCGATCTGGCGGGTTGAGCGTAAGACAGTTGTGTTGATCACCAATGATGTCGATGAAGCGTTGGTATTAGCTGACCGAATAGTCACATTGAACCCGGACGGCACTTTGGGGCGCGAATTTGACGTGACCCTGCCGCGCCCGCGGGACCGGGCCGCGATGAACCACGACGCGGCGTTCAAGGCCCTGCGCGGTCAGGTGACGACATATCTGATGGATGTGGGCATTCGCACCCGCACCGCCGACACGCGGTTGCTGCCCGCCTTAACCCCGCGCCATGCGATGCCGAAAGCCTATGCCGAGGCGGCGAAATCCTTCACCGATGACCGCTATCTGCAATATTCGCAGTTGCACAAGATTTACCCCACCCCCAAAGGTCCGCTGACGGTGGTGGAAGATTTCAACCTGACCCTGAAGAAGGGCGAATTTGTCAGCCTGATCGGGCATTCGGGCTGCGGTAAATCCACCGTGCTGACAATGACGGCAGGCTTGAACGGCATATCCAAAGGCGCCATCAAGCTGGACGGTGTTCACATCGAAGGCGCCGATCCCGAACGTGCGGTGGTGTTCCAGTCACCCAGCCTGTTTCCGTGGCTGACCGCCAAGGAAAACGTGGCCATCGGGGTGGACCGGGTTTATCCCAAAGCCAATCAGGCCGAACGGCAAGAGGTGGTGGAATACTATCTTGAACGCGTGGGTCTTGGCGACGCGATGGACAAACAGGCGTTTGAGATGTCAAACGGAATGCGCCAACGTGTTGGTATTGCGCGGGCATTTGCGTTGTCGCCGAAACTTTTGTTGCTGGACGAACCCTTTGGGATGCTGGACAGTCTGACCCGGTGGGAACTGCAAGAAGTGCTGATGGAAGTATGGTCGCGCACCAAAGTCACGGCCGTGTGTGTGACGCACGACGTGGATGAAGCCATTCTTCTGGCCGACCGCGTGGTGATGATGACCAACGGACCAAGGGCCACGATAGGAAAGATCACGCAAGTGAAACTGCCGCGCCCGCGCACCCGAAAGGCGCTGCTGGAACACCCGGACTATTACGCTTACCGCGAAGAAATCCTTGGATTTCTGGAAGATTACGCGCATGGCGCACCTACGAAAAAGGATGCTGCATAATGGCGCAAAAACTTGTGGTGATCGGCGCGGGCATGGCATCGGGACGGGTGCTGGAAAAGCTTTTCGAGGCGGCTCCCGGCGCGTTTGACGTGACCTTGTTCAACGGCGAGGCGCGGGGCAATTACAACCGCATCATGCTGTCGCCGGTGTTGTCGGGCGACAAGACTTATGACGAAATCGTCACCCATGACGATGCGTGGTATGCGGCCAATGGTGTGACTTGCCGGTTTGGCGAACATGTCACGAAAATTGATCGTGAACGAAAGGTAGTAATATCCCATTCTGGTGAGACGCCTTATGATACGCTGCTGATTGCGACCGGGTCTGCGCCGTTCATCATTCCGGTATCAGGCAAGGATTTGCCGGGTGTTGTGACCTACCGTGATCTGGAAGACACCAATGCGATGATTGCTGCTGCCAAACCGGGAGCGAAAGCCGTGGTAATCGGCGGCGGGTTGCTGGGGTTGGAGGCGGCCGCCGGTATGCAGTTGCGCGGTATGGAGGTGACCGTGATCCATATCATGGGGCACCTGATGGAACGCCAGTTGGACCCTGCGGCGGGATATTTGTTGCAAAAAGCGCTGGAGGCGCGGGGGATTACCATTCACTGCAAGGGGGCGACCAAAGCCATTCTGGGCAACGGCAAGGTCGAAGCCGTCGCGTTGGAAGACGGCACGGTTTACGGCGCGGATATTGTCTGTATGGCCGTTGGCATTCGCCCCGAAGTGCGTGTGGCCACGGATGCGCATCTGGACACAGGGCGCGGTATTACGGTCAATGATCAGATGCAAACGTCTGATCCTGCTATCTATGCCGTTGGCGAATGTGTGGAGCATAACAAGCAACTGTTTGGCCTTGTGGCGCCGCTGTATGATCAGGCGAATGTGGTTGCGGCATCCATGCTGGGCCGCGATGATGCGTTCCGCCCGGTGCAAACTGCGACAAAGCTGAAGGTGACAGGCTGCGATTTATTCTCTGCCGGCGACTTTGCCGATGCGCCGGACCGGGAGGATATCGTGTTTCGCGATCCATCGCGCGGTATATACAAACGGTTGGTTATATTCGAAAACCGCCTGATCGGCGCGGTTTTGTATGGTGATACCGCCGATGGCAATTGGTTCTTTGGCCTGATCAAAGATGCCACCGACATTTCCGAGATGCGGGATACCTTGATCTTCGGCCCCGCCTTTCAGGGAGGGACCAAGCTGGACCCTATGGCGGCCGTTGCAGCATTGCCGCTTGACGCGGAAATTTGCGGCTGCAACGGCGTCTGCAAAGGCAAAATCGTGGATGCGGTCACAGGCGGCGCGAACACGCTTGATCTGGTGCGGGCGCAAACCAAGGCGTCATCATCTTGTGGCACCTGCACCGGGCTGGTGGAACAGGTGATGGCGGTGACGCTGGGCGATGCGTTCGTTTTGCCCACAAGCCAGCCTATGTGCAAATGCTCCGATCACACCCACGAAGATGTGCGCCGCCTGATCAAGGCCAGTGCGTTGAAATCCATTCCCGCGGTGATGCAGGAATTGGGTTGGAAAAGCCCCGGCGGCTGCCATTCCTGCCGCCCGGCGCTGAATTATTATCTGCTGTCGGATTGGCCGCTGGATTACACCGATGACCGCCAGTCGCGGTTTGTGAATGAACGCAATCATGCCAATATCCAGAAAGATGGCACCTATTCGGTGGTGCCGCGCATGTGGGGCGGTGTGACAACTCCTGCCGAGCTGCGCGCGATTGCCGATGCGGCAGACAAGTACAACGTGCCGATGGTCAAGGTAACGGGCGGGCAGCGGATTGATTTGCTGGGTGTGAAAAAGGCCGATCTGCCGTTGATGTGGGCCGATCTGAATGCGGCTGGCATGGTGTCGGGGCATGCGTATTCTAAGGGTTTGCGCACGGTGAAAACCTGCGTCGGGACCGAATTTTGCCGGTTTGGCACGCAAGACAGCACGGGGCTGGGGATCAAGCTGGAAAAGCTGCTTTGGGGGTCATGGTCGCCTGCCAAGGTGAAGCTGGGGGTATCGGGCTGCCCGCGCAACTGTGCTGAATCCACCTGCAAGGATGTGGGCGTGGTCTGTGTCGACAGCGGGTATGAAATATCGGTGGCCGGTGCGGCGGGTATGGATGTGAAGGAAACCGAACATTTGTGTAAAGTGGCGACAGAGGCGGAAGTGTTGGAAATCACCGCCGCTTTCATTCAGCTTTACCGCGAAAACGCGCGTTATCTGCACCGGATTTACAAATGGGTGGCGAAAGTGGGGCTGGACTGGTGCCGCGCGCAGGTGGTCGATGATCTGGCAAACCGGCGCGCGCTTTATGACCGGTTCATGATCAGCCAGTCGGTGTATCAGACCGATCCCTGGGCTGAACATGCCACGACGGACAATCGCCCGAAATGGGGCATCTTGGCGGACCTCACGATGGAGGCTGCGGAATGAGCGGGCTTTTGAATGGCATCGACATAGGGGCGTTGGCCGACATTCCGGCACAGGGCGCACGGGTGGTGAAAACGCGCTTCGGCTGTGTGGCGATTTTTCGCACGGCGGATGATCAGGTGTTCGCGTTGGATGACCGCTGCCCGCATAAAGGTGGGCCGCTGAGCGAAGGCATCGTGCATGGCACGTCGGTGACTTGCCCGTTGCACAACTGGGTTTTTGATATGGCGACGGGAATCGCCAAAGGTGCGGATGATGGCCACATCAACACCTATCCGGTGCAGATCGAGGCGGGGCGCATCGTGCTGGATGCGTCGCGTTTGCTGCGGCGAAGTGCGGCCTGATGGACGGCGGTGCTGCACCGTTTATCCGCACCACTTGTCCCTATTGCGGGGTCGGTTGCGGGGTTTTGGCGCGGGCTGACGGCGCGGGCGGGATCGAGGTGCGCGGCGATCCCGATCATCCGGCAAACTTTGGACGGCTGTGTTCCAAAGGGTCGGCTTTGGGCGAAACAATGGGTCTTGAGGGGCGGCTGTTGGTGCCGCGCATCAATGGGGCGGATGCTGACTGGGACACAGCACTTGATCTGGTGGCGCACAGGTTTTCCGATACGATTGCCAAGCATGGGCCGGATTCGGTGGCATTCTATGTTTCGGGGCAGTTGCTGACCGAGGATTATTATGTCGCCAACAAACTGATGAAGGGGTTCATCGGGTCTGCCAATATCGACACGAATTCAAGGCTTTGCATGGCGTCATCCGTGGCTGGGCACAGGCGGGCCTTTGGCAGCGATACCGTGCCGGGGCTGTATGAAGACCTGGAACTGGCTGATCTGGTGGTGCTGACCGGATCAAATCTTGCATGGTGCCATCCGGTGCTTTTCCAGCGCATTGTTGCCGCCAAAGAGGCACGCCCCCATATGCGCGTCGTGGTGATAGATCCCCGCCGGACTGCCACTTGTGACGTGGCCGATCTGCATTTGGCCATCGCTCCGGGTGCTGATGCCGCATTGTTTAACGCGCTTTTGTTGGCGATTGCCGATGGCGGCGCGGTCAATGCGGGCTACCAGACCCATGTGGAAGGGTTTGATGCAGCCCTTGCCGCGGCCCGCGCGTCAAACCTCGAAATGACGGGCCTTTCGGTGCAGGACGTGGCCGCATTTTGCAAGCTGTGGGTGGGCACGCAAAAGGTGGTCACCATCTATAGCCAAGGCATCAACCAATCCGCGTCTGGCACCGACAAAGTTAACGCGATCCTGAATTGCCACCTTGCGACGGGCCGAATTGGCCGCCCCGGCATGGGGCCGTTTTCCGTGACGGGCCAACCCAACGCGATGGGCGGGCGCGAGGTGGGCGGTATGGCGAATATGCTGGCCTGTCATCTGGCGTTGGAAAACCCGTCGCATCGCAATGCGGTGCAGGGTTTTTGGAAAAGCCCGGCCATGGCCGATGCGCCGGGTCTGAAAGCCGTCGATATGTTTCGCTCGGTGGAAGAGGGCCGTATCAAAGCATTGTGGATTATCTGCACAAATCCGGCAGCATCCATGCCTGACGCCGACCGCGTGGCGCGCGCCATAGCTGCGTGTGATTTTGTGGTGGTCAGCGATATGATGGCCGATACCGATACCACCCGACTTGCCGATGTGCTGTTGCCTGCAACGGGTTGGGGTGAAAAAGACGGCACCGTGACCAATTCCGAACGCCGCATCAGCCGTCAGCGCAGTCTTCGGGCTGCACCTGCGCACGCGCGGGATGATTGGCGTATTCTGGCGGCGGTGGCCAAAAGGATGGGATGGGCCGACGCCTTTGCGTGGGCAACTGCGGCTGAGGTGTTTGACGAATATGCAGCCCTGTCCGGTATTGCAGGGCAGTTGGGCAGTGATTTTGACATTTCGGCGCGCAGCGGTCAGGTGGATCATTATGATCGGATGCAGCCGTTTCTTTGGCCTGATTGCGCCCAAAAGCAAGGTGGGCGGTTCTTTGCAGATGGCGGTTTTTATACCATTACCGGCAAGGCAAAGATGCTGCCCATCACACCGCGCCCGACGGCACAGGTGTCTTCGCGCGACTATCCGTTTTTGCTGAACACAGGCCGGGTGCGCGACCATTGGCACACGATGACCCGCACCGGCCTGTCTGCCCGCCTGAGCCAGCATCTGGCAGAACCGTTTGTGGAACTTCACCCGAATGATGCGATGCGTCTTGGCCTCGACGAAGCAACTTTGGCAGAAGTGGTCAGCCCCCAAGGCAAAGCCATCTTGCGGGTGCTTATCACCGACCGTGGCCGCGAGGGGCAGTGTTTTGCACCCATGCACTGGACCGGGACAACGGCTCCGTCTGGGCGCATTGATGCCTTGGTGGCGTCGATCGTTGATCCAATCTCGGGGCAGCCTGAAAGCAAAGCCACGCCGGTTGCCATCACAGCCTTTGCCCCAAAGTGGTATGGTTTTGCAGTTTCTGTGGGGGATGTTAAACCCGATTGCGACTACTGGGCGCGGGCAGTTGTGGCAGGTGGTGCGCGCGTCGAACTTGCGGGCTGCGTTGTGCCGGATGACTGGGAAACCTATGCGCGCAAACTTTTCGATCTGACGGGCGGGCAGGTTTTGCGGGTGGATGACCGGGCACGGGGCATAGTCCGGCTGGCCTTCCTGGAGGGTGACACGCTGCTGGCGGCACTGTTCGTGGCGCCAACCCCTGTCGCAGTATCGCGCCAACATCTGGTAGGGCTGCTTGGCACGGCACCGGGGATGGCCTTGCTTGCAGGTCGTCCGGGCGCAGATATGCCTGATGCGGGTGCGATCATCTGTGCGTGCTTTGATATTGGGGTCAATACCATCACAGATGCCATAACGGCGTGTGGCCATATCACAGTGGAGGCGTTGGGTGCGGCGCTGCGTGCGGGCAAAAATTGTGGATCCTGCCGCCCTGAATTGAAATCTTTGATCGCCCGACACAGGGCCCCGCTATACGAGGCTGCTGAATAGCAAAATCGGTGTGTCTGCACCGGGTGTGCCAGTCTGTGTCTGCACCGGGTGTGCCGGTCTGTGTCAGATTTCGGTTGACTGGCGCGGCGTGACTTTTGGCGCAATCTTGATTGTTCTGGCGGTCGTACCTCGTTGATCTTGCGCAAGAACCGCAATGATCAGGTCGGCGGTCTGTCTGCCGATTTCGCGCGGAAAAGGGTTAACCGTGGTGATCGTTGGCACCGAGATGGCCGAGATTTCATAGTCACCAAATCCGGCAATCGCCATCTGGTCTGGCACCGAAATGCCGCGTCGCATACATTCGGTCAGGGCGCCGAAAGCAGACAAATCTGACACGCAGATGACGGCGTCCGTATCTGGCAAATCATTCAGCAATTTGCCCATGGCCTGCGCCCCTTCGCGCATTGAAATCGGTGGTTGACCCGCACCAATCAAGCGGCTTGCCTTCAGGCCGTGACGCTGCAACGCCGCGATGAACCCACGCCGTCTGTCAGCACCGCGGGTATCGCCATCCGTATCGCCGCCGATAAAGGCGATACGCACGCGCCCCCGATCAACCAGATGATCGACCAGCGCGTGCATCGTGTCTGCATTGGAAAAACCCACGACATGGCCAAGCGGTGTTTCGGGCAAATCCCAAGTTTCAACCACCGGAATGCCTGCATTCGACAAAAGCCGCCGCGTGCGGTCGGTATGGCGGCCACCAGTGACCACGATTGCCTCGGGTCTGCGGCGCAGCAGTTGTTCGACCAGTTGCTCTTCCTTGTGCACATCATAGTTCGTATAGCCTAGCAAAACCTGCAAACCCGCGTCGGCCAGCCGATCTGACAGGGCCCCGACGGTATCGGCAAAGTTGGCGTTGTTGATCGACGGAATGGTAACGGCGATAAAGCCAGACCGCTGCGAACGAAGGTTTGCGGCAGTGCTATCAAAGACATAGCCCATGTCTTCGGCAGTTTTGCGAATGCGGTCGCGGGTATCAGTGCTGACGGATGCGTCTTGTTTGAAAGCGCGGCTCACTGTCATGACTGACACGCCGCTGGCCTTTGCCACGTCTTTCATGGTGGGTGGTTTGTGCATGATCACTGTGGCTGTTATCGTTACCACTGTTATCAGCGCCGATCAGAAATATTGCAACACTGACGTGGTCAGCCGCGGCCGGTTTTGTGCAAAAGCTCTGCCAGAATGGCTTGTGGCGTTTGGTCGATGTCAACGGAAATGGCTGTTTCATCTGCCTCTGGCGGCTCTAACGCGGCAAGCTGGCTGTCCAGCAGCGACGACGGCATGAAATGCCCCACGCGGGCGGCCATCCGGGCTGCCAGAACGTGCCGCGATCCGGTGAGGTGCAAGAACATCACCGGTTGCCCCGCATGATGCCGGATCAGATCGCGGTAGCGGCGTATGAGGGCCGAACACCCGATGACGATTGTGCCAGTGCCACCGTGCAAAGTTTGCCCGACGCGCACCAGCCAAGGTGCGCGGTCATCATCGTTCAATGGCTGGCCCGACGCCATTTTGGTGCGATTGGCATCCGGATGCAAATCATCGCCGTCAATAAACTGTCCAGCAATGGCCTTGGCAAAGGCGGTCCCTATGGATGACTTGCCGCATCCAGACACACCCATGATAACATAGCGGTCCATCAAAGTGACGCCGTGATGCCACCATCCACATACAAGATGTGGCCATTGACAAAGGTGGATGCCGCCGATGCCAGGAATATACAGGCTCCGACCAGTTCATCGACATTGCCCCAACGGCCAGCAGGGGTGCGTTTTTCCAACCACGCGCTGAAAGTGGGATCGGCGACCAGGGCTGCGTTTAAGGGCGTATCGAAGTAACCGGGTGCCAAGGCGTTGCATTGCAAGCCGTATTTGGCCCAATCGGTTGCCATGCCCTTGGTCAGGTTACCGACGGCACCTTTGGTTGCCGTATAAGGTGCAATGCCGGGGCGGGCCAAGGCCGTCTGAACCGAGGCTACGTTGATGATCTTGCCCGCTTTTCGGGTGATCATGTGGCGGGCGACAGCTTGGCCTACGTGAAAAACCGATGCGATATTGGTCTGCAACATCCGTTCAAATGCGTCGGCGGGAAAATCCTCTAACGGGGCGCGATGTTGCATCCCGGCATTGTTCACCAGGATGTCGATCGGGCCAGTGCTGGCTTCAAACCCGTCAATGGCGCTGCGGACATGGGCGTGATCGGTCGCATCAAAGGCCAGAGTGGTGACGCTGTCGCCGTGATTGCGCAAGGCATCGGCGGCTGTTTCCAGCTTTTTGGCATCGCGCCCGTTCAGCACGATTGTCGCACCCGCAGCGGCAAGGCCTTTGGCCAAAGCAAAGCCAATGCCCTGCGATGATCCGGTGATCAGGGCACGTTTTCCGGTAAGGTCAAATAACGAAACGCTCATTCGGCTGGTCCTTTTATCTCGACAAAGGCTTGAGTCTGGTTATATGTTAACGATAACATGACGATGTCAAGCCACGGCTTGCTGCCCTGATTACCCCAGTTTCCTGTGAGGCACAGATGAAATCTATCGTCATTCACGCGGCAAAAGATTTGCGTATCGAAGATTGCGGCGACCCTGAACCGGGCCTTGGCGAGGTGCAGGTCGCTTTGGCGGCGGGGGGTATTTGCGGGTCTGATTTGCATTACTATCTGCATGGCGGGTTTGGCGCGATACGGCTGAGGGAACCCATGATCCTTGGGCACGAGGTGTCTGGCCATATCACAAAACTGGGTGACGGCGTGACGGGGCTTCGTGTCGGGCAACTGGTTTCCGTATCGCCGTCGCGGCCATGTTACCAATGCACCTATTGCACGCAAGGCATGCATCAGCAGTGCATGCAAATGCGGTTCTATGGCTCTGCCATGCCGTTCCCGCATGTTCAGGGCGCGTTTCGCGAAGGACTGGTTGCTGATGCCCGCCAATGCGTGCCGGCGGATGGGTTGACGCCGGGCGAGGCAGCGATGGCGGAGCCGTTGGCGGTGGTGCTGCATGCCACGCGCCGGGCGGGCGAGATGTTGGGCACTTTCTGTAGAATGGTATCGTTAACTTTCATTTTCACTCGGAGCCCGAGTTGGATGGATGTTCCATACGGTACCGGTAACGCATGCCTGATCGGTCGCATAGGGAGGAAATCGCATGGCGCCGCCGGATGGTCTGTTTTTTGACCAGATCATCAAGACGTTTGGGGGCACCCATGCGTTGCGTGGTGTTTCCTTGCGTGATGGGCGGGGTAAAATAGTGGCGTTGCTGGGTGAAAATGGCGCAGGAAAATCGACACTGATCAAGGTATTGGGCGGAATTCACGGCCCTGACGGTGTGCAGGTCAGTGTGGACGGCACGCCCTACCCGAATAGGGCCTTTGACCACGTCACTGCTACAAAAATACGGGGAAAAGTGGACGCATTCGCTGGCGATCAATGATCTGTATCTTGACGTCATGAGGCCAGCGCTGGCCGCTGCCGGAGTTGACGGCAAAGCCAACCCGAAGGCCGGGTCTGCGGGCGATGGATCAGAGGCCGCGTTCCAGCGTATTCGGTCTGGCCAGTATCAGGCGATCACTGTGGCAGAGCCGCTGAACCTGCAAGGCTGGCAGTTGGTGGATGAAATGAACCGGGCCATTTCTGGCGACGTTTGTTCAGGCTACATCACGGCACCTGCTTTGGTGACCGAAGAAGGCTTGGCGGCAGCTGGCGACAGCAACCAGTTTGATCCGGCGAATGGCTGCCGTGATGCTTACGCCAAAATCCGGCGCAAGATGTAAAGCCAGCGCGTTGGCCGGGCAGCCCTGGGGTCGCCCGGCCTTTTCAGGTCAAGGCAACAAGGTGATTGTCCCACAGGGCATTGCCTTGGGTCATTGGAACAAGCCTGTGATCTATGATGCTGCTGACGGTGCCAAAGCCATCGGTCAGCAAAAAGCCGTTCGACGTGGCGGCAATGCCGCTGGCATCAGCGCGCAGAATGCCCGAAATGAATGTGCCATCACGGCCATAGATTTGCACAGCACCGCCATGCGAAGACGTGATTGCGACTTCAAGGCCCGCAGGATCGAACGCGATCGATCCGGCATAGCCTTGCATCACGAACATCTCTGGCTCTGGCACGGTACAAAGCTGGGGTGCCAAGCCTTGTTTGTGCAGACCCAGCAGCGGGGCGGGTTCGGCGGGATCGCCTTCCCATTGCAGGGCGAAAGCGACAGTGCTGTCGGCGGCAATGGCCAGATGGCGGATCGAGTTTTGGCGGTATTCGGGGCCAAGTTCGATCAGGTCGGTGATCTGGCCTGCCGCATCCAGATATGTCAGGTTCGGGCGCATCGTATCTATGTTCAGCTTGGTGCGATCTTGCGGATCGGTCTGGATACCGCCGTTGGCAATGACAAGCGAAGCG